>NZ_JANHZQ010000095.1:0-3759 GCF_041414725.1 Alteromonas sp. DY56-G5
TCCATAGTAGACAGTGCATGGGCCGGAAGCACATGGAATTAAATTCGTGGGGATCCCTCAGGGTCAGAGTACATTAAATTAATGGGGTCGGAGTACATTTCTAAGTAATGTACTCTGACCCCATTAGTTTTACGATTTACGCTTTTGGTTTCGGCGCATTTTCAGTATGGTAGGTGTAACGCTGGTTCGGCATTCAGCCAGCTTGTTCAACGCATCAGGGATGAATTATGCGCAAACCCGTTAAATACCGGATAGCTTTTTTAATAGTTGCTGCTGCCTGCTTTTATGTAGGAACGTTATTTTTACCTGAAACACTTCCTGAAATAACCCTCTCCTTTGAAAGTGTTTGGGCTAGCACACAGTGGCGTAATACCGTGCTGGTTACGTTGGCATATTTTGTCTTTTTGCCTGTACTTTACTATTTCTGGATTATTCAAATTGGCAATCAGGCTCTGTGGAAATTATTGTTAGTTTTTTCTTTAAGTAGTTTGGTCGCACGCTATAACTATCCAGAGCAGTTAGCCTATTACTTTGAATTCATTACCTACCTTAAATACCCGGTTATTGCCGTATTGATGGTGATAGAAATTCTCCTTCTGGTAACGATAGTTAAAGCGTTGTGGGGGGCTCGAAAGCTCTCTGGCGACCCGCGAATTCATATGCTGGAACAATATGAAGGCGATAACATTTATGAAAAAGGATCAAAGGAAGCAAAGAAGTTAGAGTTGGCACTTATGTTTGCTCATGAGCCCGCCAGTTGGTACTACGCCATTCCTCGTTTTAGTAGAAACCATGTTCCCGCCATAGCCAATCTGCATTTATGGTCCGCACAGTGGTGGCATGTGTCACTGGTTTGTGTAGCGCTTGTAGTTGCGACGTATGCAAGTTATCTCGCCATACACTTTGGAGTGAAACGGTTGCCATTGTGGTGGCAACTTTGGTTTTTTACCTCATAGTGATGTTCATTGCTAACTACAGAGTCAGCAAGTATTACTCTGTTTACCTTATAAAAGATAAGCTTATGGTGAATAATTCATGGTGGGGAATGACTGTTATTCCACTTTCCAATATTCAACAAGTAGAAACAGGCAGTTGGACAGCAGCTTCAACACAAGAACAGTTCCATTTCGGTAGAGGCAACGCAAACGTTAAGCTTACCTTTGTGTCAGAACAAAAGTATTACTCTGGTTTAGCGACTTTTATTGAGCCGATGGACACACTTTATCTCAGTGTCGATGACCCGTCAGCATTACATGGGATTTGTCAGCTTAACACCGAATAAATGGGGTCAGAGTACATTACTAAAAAAGTACTCTGACCCCATAATTTCGTATTGCAAGTCGGTTTTGGCTTGCCATTCAGCTAATTGCTTAGCGATTTGTGCTGAGACTCTTTTGTCAACTATTGCGGCGCGCCGATTCATTTCGTCGTGCCACTGGCTGTTTTGTTTAATATGTGAAGGCATTTGCGCATGCCGGTCCAAAGGACCTGGGTAATAGTATGCGTCAGCAACGTCTGAAAGCTTTTGATTTGTGCCGTCTGCAAATCGTGCTGAAACGCTGGATAAAGGGGAGTTCAATTCACTCTTTTCGTTAAGCAAAACAAGCGTAGGATTAGAAATATCAGGTATTGTCGATGTAGAAAAATGGGTCCATATCGTCGCAATATTTAGGTCCTTAAGCTTAGAAATAAAGGGCACAAACTCATTGATTGCTTCACCCCGCTTTAACGATACAGGCTGCTTTAATGTATGCATTGCGCCAAACAGAAGAATCGCTTTATCGTTTTGTTCAGCTACCTGCTTCACAGTTTTCTCATAGTTCACAATGCGTGTTTTGGTGAGAGACTGCCATTGCTCTTTGCTCAATCTTTCCCATTTAAACTCTGGTTCAGCAAGAGCTATGCGAACTTTATGGTTTGACGGTGCATTGAGTAACCTTAGTGTCTGCACAAAATGGCGGTAATGCTCATATTGCCACGCCATAAAATAAATACTGTCCTGCCACAAAGGCTCTAATTCTTGCAGTGAAACCTTTGTATTGGGATTAAGCAAATAATCATCCAACTCAGCTTGGCAATGGCTATTACCAAACTCAGTCACAATAACGTCGACACTCTCAAAGATATCACGATCAGACAGAGCGTTGATTAAGAGCTCTGTCGGTGCTGCGGAGCCGTGTATATCACCAATTGCCACGATTTGATGTTCGCTTAATAAATGCTTAAAGGTTTGATTTATCTTGTTGTTCGCAGTAGTAGCGATGTGGGTTAAAGGCGAAACCTGCTTAGCGAGTGAAGTGTAGGGCAGCATCACCGAAGATAAAGCGATGACGAAAAAGGAATAAATCGAGAAAGAGTGGTAGCGCATCATACATATGAAAGAGTGGTTTGTTTGCAATTGATTATCATTATTATTAACTATAAATGAAAGGGGAGGTAACATAAAACGGACGTTTTTACGCAATTCAATTAAAATAAAGTGGTATGAAGGTTATTGTCTTTAAAAAGTTAAATGGGTTGTAAGGTCTGTTGCCTCTCCTTTATTACGAACCAATGTCGAATTGATTCGGCTCGAGTGCTTGCGTATTCTCGACATACTTAATGAAATAACTGCTATAGGTAACAAACGTTGTGTGTGAACTTTTAGGCATGAGTGCGAACACTCCTACTGACCTATGTTTTAGTTTTACCGGGCTGACTCGCCGCGGTGGTGAAACAGGGCCGCATAAAGACGGCTGGGGAGTTGCTTTTTATGAAGGGAAGGGCGTGCGTATGTTTCACGATCCCGAGCCTTGCGCCACATCACCCATCGCAGACTTTGTTTCGAAGTTGCCTATAAAAAGCAAGAATGCGATTTGCCATATTCGTCAGGCTAATGTGGGTAACATTAACTTAGCTAACACGCATCCCTTTACTCGCGAACTGTGGGGGCGATACTGGGTGTTTGCGCACAACGGGCAACTACCTAACTTCTCACGTCGAATGGGTATTTACGAAGCAGTTGGGGATACCGATAGCGAAGAGCTTTTCTGCGATATTATGAATAACGTTAGGCAAAACCTCCTTCGAAACGTTATGCCTGAGCAGTTAGCTGAAACGTTAGTTTCACTTGCAAAGGAGTACGCTCAGCAAGGTGTATTCAATTGCTTGCTGAGCAATGGCGACTGGTTATTTACGTTCTGTAGTACAAAGTTAGCTAGCATTACCCGCAGAGCACCTTTTGGCCCCGCTTGTTTGAGTGATGTAGAGGTGGAAATTGATTTTGCAGCTGAAACCACGCCAAAAGATGTAGTGAGCATTATTGCTACTGAACCGCTAACAAACGATGAACAGTGGGATATCTACGAACGGGGTGAGTGGAAGCTATGGCAGGAAGGCGAAGTCATAGCCTCGGGTAAAGTGGATGTCCCTGAACACAAAAAAGAAGCCGATATGGTTGCACCAGATCCATCGCTTCACGACTAATCACGAACTATGGGGTCAGAGTAACTTAAATGGCCCCGCTCTCAAAAAGCTCGGCGCTGAGTTAGTAACCCAGCGTAATAATGTACTCTGACCCCATAACTCGAACTATGGGGTCGGAGTAACTTTGATGGCCCCGCTCTAAAAAAGCTCTTCGCTGAGTTAGTAACCCAGCGTAATAATGTACTCTGACCCCAATATTCAGGTTAGCTAGATCGATAATGTACTCTGACCCTGAGGTATCCCCACAAATAATGACTAAAATTCAGTAAGATAAAAAATAAAGGGAACATTCAT
>NZ_JANHZQ010000096.1:0-3747 GCF_041414725.1 Alteromonas sp. DY56-G5
ATGGTACAGCTCCATAGTAGACAGTGCATGGGCCGGAAGCACATGGAATTAAATTCGTGGGGATCCCTCAGGGTCAGCCCCTTTGTTTTCTACAGAGGCAGTGCGCAGTTGTTTTACGCTGATATAAAAGCTGGATTTATCAATTTTCCTAAAGAATGCGAGACAGTTCCCCTCACCAGCGTGATGGGAGACTGTCATACTTCCAATTTTGGCTTTCTCACAGAAGAAGGGTCTCACGGAGATACAGTGATCTTCTCACCCAACGACTTTGATGATGCGTGTGTCGGCAAAGCACGTTGGGATGTGCTTCGTTATCTCACTTCATTGCACCTTGCCCAGATACATTGCCTAGGCACCGTTGATGGAAAGTATGCGTGCGATAACATCGACATCACTAAACCTGTTGTCAGCCACCAGCAGGTTATTAATGCGCAATACGCATTTATTGAGCGTTATGTAAAAACCTGTAGCCAAGTAGTAGAAAACGCCATGATGATTAACGAAGCCATAGACTACTGCCCAGATGCCGTCCCAAGCAAGCTGACCAAACTATATAAAAAAGCCAGAGCCCGCAGCGCAGGAGGAGAAGACTTCACGGTTAAAAGTGCGCTGGCTAAAGCCGTTCATTTTGATGGCAAGACCTTGGGGTTTAAGGTCAACAGTGAGAAATTTTCTACCCTAAGCCCACAAGAATACGCCACGCTACTAGAAGCTTTTGCTCCCTACATGGACGTGTCGTTAGCATTACTTAACACCTATATTAGCTTTTGGTTAAGAGTTAAAGGTACGAGTAAACTTACCTGTAGATGATAAGAAGCTGATATTTAAGCAATATTTTAAAAACAGCTTGAATAAGGTTAAGTCATTCCTATCCATTACAAATGCCCTTAGTGTAGTTCAAGCAATAAGAAAATTGCGCTTCGCATATCACTCTGTTTTTTCTATTTCGGCAAATGCAGAAACAGTAATTATGTGAATTAAAAATAATGAAAACTACAAAGGGAAAATGACGTGAAAACATCATTAACTTTACTATCTGCAGGAATCATTTCTGCACTTTCTTCAACCGCCATCCAAGCTAACGATTTAGTCATTAGTGGTGTTATCGATGGACCGTTAAGCGGTGGTGTTCCAAAAGCAGTTGAACTTTTCGTAGTCAATGACATAGCAGATTTGTCTACCTATGCCCTTGGAACTGCAAACAACGGCGGCGGTACTGATGGCGAAGAGTTTACGTTTCCAGCTGGTGCGTCTGCAAGCGCTGGTACTTATATCTACGTAGCATCAGAGATTGATGGATTTACTGCGTTTTTCGGTTCTGCACCAGACTACGATACTTCATCAATGGGTATTAATGGTGACGACGCTATTGAGCTTTTTAAAGATGGCAGCGTTATTGACACGTTTGGCGATATCAACACCGACGGTAGTGGCACCACGTGGGAGTACCTAGACGGTTGGGCATACCGTACGTCAGGTCAAACAGCAAATGGCGGCAGTTTCGAAGCATCTAACTGGACTTACAGTGGTGTTGACGCGCTTGATGGCTCGACCACTAACAATGACGCTGCAACGCCGTTTCCAGCGGGTACATTTACCACTGAAGGTGGCGGTGACGTTGTAGAAGTTCCAGAAGAGCCTGCTGTTGAGCTAGGTATTTGCGGTGCAGACGCGACACTTATTAGTGCTATACAGGGCAGTGAAAGCAGCTCTGCTGAAGTTGGCAATAACGTTATAATTGAAGCTATTGTAACTGGCACACGTGCTGGCGGCTTCTTTGTCCAAGAAGAAGCGTCTGATTACGACGCTGACGACGCCACGTCTGAAGGCTTATTTGTAGAAGGTTCCGTTGACGTTGAAACAGGTAATCTGGTTCGCCTTTACGGTGAAGTAGAAGAAAACTACGGTATGACCACACTTGCTATGGATAGTGATGTGGCTGCACTTGATTGTGGTACAGCGGATGCTGTAGCAGCGGTAGAACTTTCTATGCCGTACGAACTTGACCTTGAAACCGTTGAAGGAATGGTTGTTAGCGTGACTGATGCAACAGTGACGAGTACAAACAACCTGTGGCGTTTTGGTGAAATCGTTGTGAGTGACACAATTAAACGCCAACCAAGCGACGTAGCTGCGCCTCTGTCAGAAGCTTATACTGCGGCAGAAGAAGCGAGCGAGACAAGCCTTCTTACAATCGAAGATAACAGCAGCTCGCAGTACCCAGATGCGCTTAATTACTTCCCTACTTTCAGCTACGCTAATGCCATTCGCATTGGTGATTCGGTTTCTGCTGCTGGCCCACTAAACTACAGTTTTGGCACTTACAGAATTAATCCAAGCGACGTTATCGAAGTAACGTCTTCTCGCGAAGCAAACCCAGTGGTTACAGAAGGCAACCTATCTATTGCTACGTTCAACGTGCTTAACTACTTTAATGGTGAAGTAGATGAAAATGGCGACGTAACTTTCGATTATGACGAAAACCGCGGCGCAGACGATGAAGTGGCGTTTGAATTGCAACAGGGTCGTATCATTGAAGCTATCGTTAACCTTAACGCAGACGTTGTCGGTTTGATGGAAATCGAAAACGATGGTTTTGGCGAAGATAGTGCTATCCAATCTCTAGTTACTGCAATTAACGCTGAACTTGGTGAAACCGAGCAATACTCATTCATCGCAACCAGTGATGGCAGTGAAATTGGTACGGATGCGATTACTGTAGGCTTGTTATACAAAGCTACAGTAGTAACGCCAGAAAATGATGCCATGGTAGTTGCTATGCCAGAGCAACAAATTGATGAAGATAGCCTGGCACGCATGCGCCCAAGCCTTCTTCAATCGTTTGTACACACTGAAAGCAGCAAACCGTTCCTTGTTGCCGTGAATCACTTTAAATCAAAAGGTTCACAGTGTGCAGAAGATGTGGCAGAGGCGCCGTCTGAAATCACCACGATTCAGGGTAGCTGTAACGCACTTCGTGTATCGGCAGCTATAACATTAGGCAACGCATTAAGTGATGAGAGCCTGCCTGAGCGCAAGGTAATCTTAGGCGACTTAAACGCTTATAGCGCTGAAGATCCAGTAGCTGTACTCACCGATTACACACCTGAGTCTCGTGGGTACACTATTACGACTGCGGTCAATACAGGTATGGATGAAGGCTCGTCAGTGGACGTAGAGTCTAGCTTCGGCTATCACAACTTGGCTGAAGAGTTTGATGCAGAAGGCTTCTCATATTGGTTCTACGGAACTGAACAGGTGGGTAGTTTAGATCACGTACTAGCAAGTGAAGCCATGTTTGCAGACGCCATTGACGGTGCTCACTGGAACATCAACTCAGTTGAAGCTTACCAGTTGCAGTACGATCAAGCGCTTCGTTATTACCCAGATGAAGACGGTTACGCCTTTACTGACGTTGGTCCATTTAGAAGCTCAGATCACGACCCATTCATCGCAACCTTCGACCTACAAGCAGACGTAGTTGAAGAGGAAGAAGAAGAAAGCAATGATAGCTCAGGTGGAGCAATGGGAGGAATTCTTGCCCTGCTAGCTGCAGCGATTGGCTTTCGTCGTCGTTCGACTACTGCTAAGAAGTAAAAAGTGAAAGAATGAAGTACACGCTTAACGGGTGTGCTTCATTCACATAAAAAAAGCTGCCTCAATGGAGGCAGCTCAGATTGATGATAAACCCCTCTTTTTTCGGAGGGGTTTATTTTTTCTAGCAGCCGAAGGCTGCGATCGCGATAT
>NZ_JANHZQ010000097.1:0-3714 GCF_041414725.1 Alteromonas sp. DY56-G5
CCCCAGAGTAGTGAGGAAAAGACCGACTAAATACCCCACAAAGAAAAATGCCAGTCAGCTTAACTGACTGGCATTACATATCAAAGTGGGCTTTTTTATTTCTAGCGGTTCAAAACCGTATCAGCGTTATTCTCATCTATTCGACCTTATTTAAGGTTAACTCCCTTACATTATTTATAGTTTCCACAGAATCAAGGATAATTAAAAACATCATTAAGAAATAAGAGGAAAAATATAACACATGGAGAAGCAACAAACATTTAACTTATGAGCAACATTAGCAATTACCTGATTTAAAACAGCGACAAAACAACTATTATTCACGTTAAAAAAAGAAACTTTAATATACACGGTTTAAATTTACTCAGTTAGTGCAATATACGAGCAAAAACCTTCTAACTCAAAATTAACCAAGCAAATTAAAAACAAGACGAAAACCGCTTAATAAGCGCTCTAAAAAGACAATTTTCGACCACATGGTCAATATAAAAACAATTATTGAACATTATTAATACAAAACTTAAAAATATTAATTAAACCTACTATTTATAAATTCTTTAAAATTAAGTTAACTCTTTCATAGCTAGAATTTAATTCACCGCAAAAAATTGATTTATTTATTACTAGATAATTAGAATGCGCGCCATTGCAACATAAGTAAAAACTACGCATGCAATTTGGCTAGCCCTTGCCTATTTACGGGGCGTTAACCAACAACAAGCACGTAAATCTAATTCACTAGGAACAATCCATGAAAAATATTGCAACTGCAGTTCAGTTAGCATTAGCAGGAAGTGTCGCGTTGACCTCAGGCAACGTTCTTGCACAGGACTCAACAAATGAAAGCGCTGACGTTGAAAAAATTCAGGTCACCGGTTCTCGTATCTCTCGTCAGGGCGCTATCGCTCCATCACCAGTAACAGCCATTTCTGGTGAGTCACTTCTTAATTCAGGTGCGATGAACATTGGTGAGGTGCTTAATGAGCTTCCTTCACTTGCAAACACATTCTCATTAGGTAATTCAGGTCAATTTATTGGAACTGCCGGTCTAAATATTCTTGACCTACGCGGTATGGGTACTGACCGCACGTTAGTATTGGTAGACGGTAAACGTCACGTATCTTCTTCAGCAGGCTCTGCAGCGGTAGATACCAACACCATCCCTACTTCGTGGATTGAGCGCGTAGAAATCGTTACTGGCGGTGCTTCTGCGGTTTATGGTGCAGATGCAGTAACTGGTGTTGTTAACTTCATTCTTAAAAAGAACATTGAAGGTTTCGACGTGAGTGCGACGCAAGGCTTTGCACAGGAAAACGGTTATAAGAACGATAAATACCAAGCATCATACGGCTTTAACTTCGACAATGATCGCGGCAACATTGCTTTTGCAGCCGAATACAGCTCACAAGAAGCTTTAGAGGCCCTTGACAACCCTTGGACTGCAACGTCGTATCGTAATATGAGCTTTGAAAGCATCATGGGATACGAGCGCAGTGAAGACCAGTTAAATTCAACGGCATTTCCTGACAACTTTTACACTGCTAATGCGGGCTACTACACACTAAACAACTCTGGCGTTTTTGGCGGCAACTCTCAGACTTTCAACGCTGACGGTTCAATTCGCGAAATCTACACCGGTGACCAAGTAGACGGTGCGTTCTGCGCAAACTGTGATTCGTTTAACCTGCGCCAGTTTACGCAGCTTCAGCCTGAGTTTGATCGTACTAACCTAAATGTAAAAGGTAACTACGAGCTAAACGACGACACCACAGTGTATGCACAGGCTAAGTACGCGCGTACTCGTGCAATTACAATGGGCCAGCCTGCTTTCTTCTATGGCGGCTCAGAGACAACCATTTATCGTAACAATGCCTTTCTAGATGATAGCGTTGCCGCATACATGGATGAAAACGAACTAGACAGCATTCAGCTTAACCGCATGATGACTGACCTAGGGCGCCGCACCGAAGCAGACGAGCGTGAAACTTATCGCTACGTGCTAGGTATTGAAGGCTACATTGGTGACGAGTGGAGCTACGAGGCATTTGTAAACTACGGCAAAACTGAATTAGAGCGTGAGAACCGCAACAACCTTGTTTTGCAAAACTTCGAGAATGCACTTAACGCAATCACTGACGGCGACGGAAACGTTGTTTGTGCGTCAGGTAGTGATGACGGCTGTGTACCGCTGAACATTATGGGCTTTGGTCAGCCTTCACAAGAAGCAATTGACTACGTCAATACTACATCAGTTGGCACAAGCAAAATTGAACAATACAACGCTGGCGCAACCATCGCAAACTCTGGTATTTATGAATTACCTGCAGGATACGTTGGCTTTGCAGCCGGTGTTGAATATCGCAAAGAAAAAAGCGAAATTGAAGAACCTGATAATGCAGCGGGTACCTTTTTCAACACTCTAGGTGAAGATAAAGGCGATTACGATGTATCAGAAGTATTTACTGAAGTTACTATTCCACTACTTGCCGATCTCCCTGGCGTAGAAATGCTGACATTTGATACTGCGGCGCGGATTGCCAACTACTCTTCGATTGGCAACGCGAAAAGCTGGAAGCTTGGTCTAGATTGGAAAGTGTATGAAGATTTACGTCTACGTGCGACAAAATCATCTGCACTACGCGCGCCGAACATCGGTGAACTTTATGGTGAAGCAAGCCAAACCTTCTTCCGCGTAGACGATCCATGTCGTACAGACAACCTTGCTGACTTAGCCAACGCCGACCAACGCATTGCAAACTGTGCAGCGTTAGGTATCCCTGCAGATTTCAACTCTGATTACGACTCAGCAACGCTAGAAGGCGTAAACGGTGGAAACATTGACTTGCAAGCGGAGAGCTCAATCTCTAAAACACTAGGTGTTGTCTATACTCCTAGCTGGTTTGAAGGCTTTACCGCTACTGTTGACTACTGGGAAATCGAGCTGACAGACGCGATTTCGTCTATTGACGGCCAAACAATTTTGGACCGCTGTGTTGACTCTGAGTCGGGTATTAACAACGTATACTGTGGCCTTATCGACCGTGATGGAACTACCGGTGAAATCACTCAGATTCGTAGCTATGCATTGAACATCGCGGGTCAAGAAGCCAAGGGTATCGACTTCGAACTAGGATATGATTTCGACGCGCTAGAAGGCGCATTCCGTACTAGCTTGATTGCGACTTACCTTAAAGACCGCAAAGAATTCCCATTCCAAGATAACCCTGAAGTATTCTATCAGTACGCAGGTACGGCAGGTGAATCTGATTGGCAGGGTGTATTCACCATCAACTATAGCCGTGGTGATTGGGAAGCAAGCTGGAAAACTCGCTACCTAGAACGTTCAAGCCTTTACGACAACCAAGAGTTAGCGCGTAACCCAAATCCGAGCAACCGTATGGAACTGCCTTCATACGCTGTGACTGACATGACCGCGGGTTACAACTTTGCTAACGGTGTTAGCCTAACCGTGGGTATTGATAACCTGTTTAACCGTGCGCTACCGACAGGCACGACAGGCACGGGTTCAATAGACGGCGCGTACGACAACATTGGCCGCTTCGGTTACGTTACCGTAGCGTACAAAATGTAATTTACGTAATATTGAGCAATGATAAAAACGGCGCTTATTAGCGCCGCAGATTGATGATAAACCCCTCTTTTTTCGGAGGGGTTTATTTTTTCTAGCAGCCGAAGGCTGCGATCGCGATATTT
>NZ_JANHZQ010000098.1:0-3193 GCF_041414725.1 Alteromonas sp. DY56-G5
TTTTATTATCGAGTTCGAGGAACGCCTCGAAAAGCATATTAACTAATGGCAGTTACACAGAATCTGTTACAGGCTCTCTTAACTAACAATCACAACACACTTGGCCATCACTAAACCCACACCGTTGTTTCCCACGTATACTGAGCTAGCAGAGCTCAGTTTGTCTGACTATCCACAGCTAAGTTCATTCTTAGACAATCAACCGACATGGATGAGACAGCACTGGGACTGGGCGAAAGAATACCTTTTATATATTGGTCGCAACAAATCACAACACACGTACGTGCGTTTTCGAAATGACATCGAAAAGTTCCTATTGTGGGTCTTTATGGTAGATAAGCAGCCAGTAGATGATTTACGTAAAGCAGATATTTTGCGATACATTGATTTCTGTGTGGCGCCACCGGTTAAATGGATAAGCACCCAGCTCCATGACCGATTTCGCCTCAATAACGGTTACTTTGCTTCAAACCTTAAGTGGACGCCGTTCAGGCAAACGCCGCCGAAATACGATAAAGACAGAGTGCTCGATCCGAAAAAGTACCAACCCTCATTGCAGACCCTCGAATCTACCTTTGTGGCATTAAGCTCTTTTTACCGCCATCTCATCGATGAAGAAATTTGTTTCGGCAATCCTATTCCATTGGCAAAACGAGACTGTAAGTACTTGATAAAAGACAGTCAGGTAAAGACGATAAGTCGATTAACTGAGCAGCAATGGCAATATCTCTTGGATACTGCCGTTGAGATGGCGGATAGTGATCCGCTTTTGGAGCGTAGTTTATTTACTATTGCTACCATGAAAACCCTATTTCTGAGGCTTTCAGAACTCTCGGAGCGCAATGATTGGACGCCCTTGATGAGTCATTTTTGGACAGATGAGGGCAACAACTGGTGGTTTAAGGCCTATGGAAAAGGCAAAAAGATAAGAGATATCACGGTACCACCGGGTTATCTTACGTTTTTGAAACGCTATAGAAAATGGCGTGGACTATCACCTTTACCGTCCAAAGGTGAGCAAACCGTTCTGGTTGAAAAAATAAGAGGCCGCGGTGGTTTAACAGGTCGTCAAATTTCGAGGCTTATTCAGAGCGTGTTCGACGCTGCATTTGACAAAATGAAGTCAGAACAAGGATTAGAATCCGCTCAGAAATTAAATGAAGCCACCACACATTATCTGCGTCATACCGGTGCAAGCATGGAGATAGAGCGTGATAGACCGCTAAAGGATCTATCAGAAGATCTGGGCCATTCTAGCAGTGCGACAACCGATACGGTGTATGTGCAGGTTGAGCGAAAAAAGCGTGCCTCATCTGGCAAAGATAGAAAAGTCGAGTAGCTAATGCGAAAGAGAACGTGCTACATGTGCGATGCCTTAGCGACAACGAAGGAGCATATTCCTCCAAAAGCATTGTTTCCAAAACAAAAAGATGTGCTCAGTGAAATCAGTCTACGCAAAGATTTAATAACGGTACCATCCTGTGAGAAACACAATAATAGTAAGAGTAGA
The DNA here is from genome assembly GCF_041414725.1 of Alteromonas sp. DY56-G5. Lineage (NCBI taxonomy): Bacteria > Pseudomonadati > Pseudomonadota > Gammaproteobacteria > Alteromonadales > Alteromonadaceae > Alteromonas > Alteromonas sp. DY56-G5. The sequence continues at coordinate 1,511 of NZ_JANHZQ010000098.1, forward strand.
GACGATGAGTATTTAGTGTTTTGTCTATCTACGTGCTTTCATGGAAATGACATAAAAGAGCAGCTGTTTAATACCAAGATCATGCGAGCAATTGACCGGCGGCCTGACACATACTCGAACTTTTTAGATAACTATCAACGTGTAATGCTAAAACATCCCGATGGAAAAGTAGAACACACTGCGGCGTATTCAATCGACCTAAGACGTTTTGACAGCGTGTTATCGCACATAGCATGTGGATTATATTACCATCACACTCAAAGTAAGTGGGAAGGTGCCACGCTTGTTATAAGCAATGAATTACGTGATTTTAGCTCTACAAACTCTGATGAAGTAAATAGGTTGACTGACGATACTATCGAGCGCGTAACATTGTTCTTAAGCGAAACCAATAGTTTTGGAGCAAATCCAGAAGTTTTCTATTATAAAATTTATGATGACCGGCCCAAAGTTTTTGTAGTTTTAATGACATTTTATTCTGCGATATCGGTCGCGGTAACGTTAACTGAAAACAATAAAATAAATAATGTCTATATGTAAATCATATGCTTACACCAGTACATCGAAAATCAATGACCTAAACGGTAGTTCAGCCTTACTATCACCAACGAAAACAATGACGGAATGCACTTGATCATCATTAAGTCCCAATACCGATACAAGTGTTTGTACATGCTTATAGTTCTGATGCAATGGATTTTGAAATTTGCTTGAATGTTTGTAGAGCTTTTGTGTCCACATCCTTTGTTTGGGGTTTCCAAATATCCATCCCTTCATGTTTTTGGTTTCAACTACGAATACACCGAACTTCGAAACGATGATGTGGTCGATTTGCGTACTACCATCATCTGTTGGCAAGGTTACGTTCTTGATTAAATGGTATGTATTTGGGTTTAGCATATGCTTTGCAGAAAAATTAACAAAGAACTCGCCAAATTTTCCTTTGAACCAAGGAGATTTTAAAATTTCTGTACCAATAGCGATTGGTATCAGAAGCCATAATAACTCTGCTAATTAATTTACGACTGGTGCAAAATCCATATCTAACAAACCTGTTTACAATGTAGATGTATCTATAGCCATTCACACACCACAAAAGCTAATAATAAAGAAGAACCTCTGGTGCAGAAGTTCTCTTTGTAACGCTGGAAGATATTGTCCTTGGCACTCTAAACCTTACCGTTTTTATAGCTCCGTTATAAATTTCTTTGAGTCTTTTACCCTCATGATTTGATACCAGAACCTTGTCATACATTGCTCGGTTGTCGGTTAATTGTTTATTCAGAGCTCGATGGTGGTTTAATGAAAAGCCATTAGCAGTGTATTGAGTAAATACTTGAGTTTGTTCGTCGTGCTTTATGTAAGGCGGGTCAGCATAGCACTGACACTTCATACCTCTTCCAGTAAACCTATCTTCCATTTCGTACAAAAAGTCGGAGAACTCCATATTATAAAAAGTCGCGTCTTCAAGCTTTTCAGCAAAATGCTCTAATTCCTTTTCTGGATAATATGGGGAGCTATACCGGCCAAAAGGCGTGTTGAATAAACCCCTTGAGTTGTATCTCAAAAGCCCGTTAAAACAATGCCTATTAAGATATAGGAGCAATAAGGGGTTCTAGGGATTTTCCCCTCTAAAAAGACATAATCCTCTGTAGACCACACCAATAAATGGCTGCGGAGGTG
>NZ_JANHZQ010000099.1:0-3036 GCF_041414725.1 Alteromonas sp. DY56-G5
CGTCAATTATCTTGGCCGGTTGTGTGGTTCGAGTTACGCTTACTGCGAAACAGCAATTAAATTGGAGTTGCCCCCTTTTATATTTTAACTTGAGTTATAAGGTAACTTTAATGCTTAATTAGAAAAATCATCACATAAAATGGCAGAGTCTTTTACACCGTGCTTTTTCAGCATTGATATGGTTTCTAACATCATCTGTTTGGGGCCACACAAATAAAACTGGATCTGATTTAAATCTCCCAGAGTGTCTATTGAATTATCGATTACCTGCTGGACATAACCATTTGCACCATCCCAATTTGTGTCGGGCTTAGATAATACAGGCGTAAAGTGAAAATTTTGATATTCAAAGGCCAATCTTTCGAATAACTCACGATAAATTAAATCAACTTTATGACGAGCCCCAAAGTAAAAGTGAATATTTTCCTGGCATTTAAGTTTTTCTAATTGCTCCATTATTATTGATTTGAGAGGGGCTATTCCCGAACCCGCTCCAATCATTACCATTGTTCTTGCGGTGTCGATATGTGAATTACTTACATAAAATTTTTCGAACGGTCCAATCGCTTCGATACTTTCGCCAGGCAGCATATTGCAGATGTAATTTGAGCCAAAACCAGGCAGTAAATTTGCTCTAGGTGCCGGCTGCATCTTGATTAAAAAAGTTAATTCATTTGTATGCGAATCATAATTTGCCAAAGAATAGCAACGGTTAATCGCAGTGTGATTATAATTAAGCCTTTTAATGTGTTCCCAATATGTTTGAAATTCATCAGGAATAATCGACGGCACTGAACTACCATGCGCAGCAGGAATATTAAACTGCATATAGGCGCCGGCTCTAAATTTTAGTGGATTTTCACTGTTAACTTTAAAACGTAGCTCTTTTATAAAAGGGCTCAGAAATATTGAATGTGTCAATATTAAGTTATGTTTCTCCGCTTTATGAGCCAATAATTCAACTTCTTTGACTTCATTGCTGTGATGTTGACAGGCGAGCCGGTGTCCCGCATCAATTTCGGTCTGAGACAATAATACGCGCTCTGCAGAATTAGGTGTTAGGGCTGGATTTAACTTAACCTTACACTGTCCACATGTGCCTCCACCTCCACAAGTAGATGGAATAAGAATGTCATGGGCATTTAAACCTTCCATTAAATTTTGATGACTAGAAATCTTTAAATTACCAACAGGTTCACTCATTTGTTTTTTAATAAATACAGGGTGTTTTTTGGCTAAAAAGCTCAGTCTGTAGTTGCCTCCAAACGCCAATTGAATGGTCCAAATAAAGCCAGATAGACAAAGCCATAAAGTTATAAATGCGAACAAGATAATGTGCCAACTATTGAAGCCGCCAACGCCGTTATAATCCATAAAATGCAGCATATAGAAGAAGTCAGCAAAACGTTTGTCGTCATCACTATGAGAGATTAATTCTCCAGTACGAGCATCAACATACACACTTGTATTGACCTTATCGGCGAAGTTAACTTGCCAGACTTGGTTTTTCTCTCTTGGCAAGTCGTCTATTGGGGGAGTCAACTTTGTTGCTGATAGGAGTTCACCTGGACCATTATATGAGCGAGAGGCGATATGGCTAGCTAACTCGGCATCAATTAATTTTGGTTGGCCTGTATAAGCATCGATAAGAGTATAATCACTTTCAAAATGCCGCCTCAATCCTTTGTGGTGAGTTAACAAGTAGTATGGCTTATCTTGCAAAGATATAAGCTTAATTGATTGAGTGGGGCGTGGGACCGGGCTGCTACTGGTACGCACATTATCTAAAATGTCCTGTGGATATAAAAGTTTAGATTGATTAGATTGATAGGTTGTAAGAGGACTTGCCACAGGCGATATTTTATTTTGATATTGGTCGCCACGAACTTTACTCACGTCCATAATATTAAAATAAAAACCACTCAGTAACCAAATTAGTAACTGTATCCCGACTAATACGGAGGTCCATTTATGTATTGATTTGATAAACTGCATACTCACGCCTCCTTTGCTTTACGCAGTACAGTGTAATAACTTAATCCTAATCCCAATAAACAGGCGCCAATACTGAATAGGGTTAGCCAGAAAAGCAGCCAGTTATCGCGTTCACGATTATTGTAATCCGCTAAGTGGAATCGAAACATCCAGTCGAATATTCGCCAAAAGTTATGACGATAACGAACTAATTTTCCGGATTCTGCAGAGATATAGATTGATGGGCTGCTAAAGGCATCATAATCAATACGATATGCCGGTAAAAACTTTTCATTTAAACCATATGGTGGATTTTCAGTAATTAAATTAATTTCTTTTACAGCTGATGTACCACTGTAATAATAATTAGAGATTTCTATGGCCCGCTTTTTATCAAATGGTGCCAAGCGTTCACCAGTTCGCGCACTAAGTAATAACTCTTGACCATCGTTAGACACATGATAGACGGTTTGTTCAGCTAAGGTCGCTAGTTCAATTTCGGTTGCGTTTGGGTAGTCAACCAATATGTCAGTTAAGCTATATTTTACATCTTGAGAATTGATGTTTGGTTGATGGTCTGCGATCAAGTTGTTGCCATGGATATAGTTTAGGTCGATAACTACCATATAAGCGCCAGTGACCGACCATATGACAAACTGAATACCTAAAAACAGCATCATCCATTTATGATACTTGCGGATCTTATTTACAAACTTCATCGACTCTAACCTTCAACTCTAATGTCTTAAATAGGAGATGCCCTATCACTTTTTACGCTCCGTTTGAGCGTCTGTAGTCAGTACGACGGCATTATTGAATTTTTATCCTGAATTATTCAAATATTGGATCTCTTTTTTGACTCAATTAAACATCTTTTATATGTCTTTTTGAAAAAAAAGAATAAATTACAGACACTTAGACTGTTTGAGGTTGACTGTGAATGGCTGCTTTTTTTACCTTGCAGAGCTGAAAGTGGCAGTCAAACTGGCTTTTTAAACCCAGATTGTAAAGCGTGGGAATTGTTATTCTTTCTGGAATTAAGATATATTGTTTGGCGTTTAA
>NZ_JANHZQ010000009.1:0-134286 GCF_041414725.1 Alteromonas sp. DY56-G5
CCGGTAGCTATGTTCGGAACGGATAACCGCTGAAAGCATCTAAGCGGGAAGCCGGCCCAAAGATGAGTCATCCCTGACCTTTAAGGTCTGGAAGGGTTGTTATAGACGATGACGTTGATAGGCAGGGTGTGGAAGCGTTGTAAGGCGTTAAGCTAACCTGTACTAATTGCCCGAGAGGCTTAACCATACAACGCCCAAGAAGCTTTAGACTTCTGAGTGTTGTAGACAAGCTAAGCTCTGAAAAGAGCCGCAAGTAGAGTGAAAAGTAGTTACTCACTGATTGAATTGATATCCAGTTTTCTAGATTGTTACCAGTTTTTCCTGGCAGCCATAGCGATACGGTACCACCTGACTCCATTCCGAACTCAGAAGTGAAACGTATTAGCGCCGATGGTAGTGTGGGGCTTCCCCATGTGAGAGTAGGACACTGCCAGGTCCCATTAAAAAAAACCCGCCTAACGGCGGGTTTTTTGCGTTTGGAAGAAAGAAAAAATGGGGTCAGAGTACATTAATCCCCATCACCCCAAGCAAAACCTCAAATTGGGGTCAGAGTACTTTATTACTTTAAACATCAGAACATAGTCATTCCCTTACCCCCCAGTGCCGCTAAATCAGAGAAATGTACTCTGACCCCATTTCTTGTGTGCTTGTGCTGTAAGCATATTTTGACTGGGAGAGATCTAGTAATAACATCTCCTTCCTATTATTTATTCGCAAAATTCTATATAAGTAATTTATCAATGAATAAATCGGTAAAAATGTGAAACGTAAGGTTCTTTTAGGTTATTGCTTAATTCTTATTTCTTGGGCGTATTGCGCAAGCTCTGAAGAAAATTTAAAAACAAAAAAGTCTATTACGCTTGGTGTCGTTGAGTTTCCGCCATTAGTGATTAAAGAACCCGACTCTTCGCGTTGTCATGGTGTAGCGATAGATGCAACTGTAGCCATATTGACTAAAATGAATTATCACGTGTTAGTTGAATGCATGCCTCCGGCTCGTTTGTTTGAACGTGTGAAGACCGGGAAGGTCGATCTCACAATTAATATCAGAGGTACTTCAGCGTTAGATCAGAACGCTACATTTATAGACGCTCCATTTGTTTACTTATCTATTGTACTTCTACATAACGGACAACTTGCGGATGATAAGTCAATTTCGGCAATTCGCGGCTATGACTATTTAGGTATTCGACAGGCACTTCAGCAAGAAGGTTTTGAATTTTTTGATATGCCGACAAGTAGCGACGCGATTCACCTTTTTGATGTTGGAAGAACGTCTTATCTAATTAGCTACAAACAACCCTACCAATTTTATACAGAGTCCTTAGGTAGTCGATTGGTTGAGGTAAGTATTTCAGACAAGTTGACCATACCTTCCTATTTTGCAGTTTCAAATCACAGCAGGTACAAAGATGAACTTGTTGATAGTTTGAATCTGGTTACTACACATATAAGTGACTCTACAATATTAGAATCCTTTCGAAGTGCGAATAAATAACTCTTTCCTTACCAAGCTACGCAACTGTTACCTATACGAATCGATCGGCTCCGTGCCCCACTCAGTGTCAGGCACTTCATACTCGTGTCGAATAAAAAGCTCACCGTTAATATGGGAGTGGCAACGAATGAAAACCTTTGTTATGAGAACATAACTTCGCTGTTGCAAGCGGCTGATACGCTTTTATATAAAGCTAAATTTCGAGGCAGTGAACAAATATGTCTAGGCCAGCACCGAGCAACGATCTCGTCAGAGGATACTACTTCTCCTTTTTGCTGACACAACAGCTGCAGAACATCCATGATTTTCGGCTCTGTAGTCCTCTTAAGCTTGCCGAGAGATAGAGTATTGCTGGTTACATCGACTTGCCATTGACCTAGATAAAATTGTTGCTTCACCGCGTTTACCCTGTACTTTTTGTAGGTACTGTACTTAACTTTTCCTGTTAACTTATTGTAAAAGTATGCAGATACACTTTTGTTAATATAAAACCTTTTAATATCAATGTCATAAAAATTAATTGTAAAAAAATTAATTTTTGTGAAATATCCTTTAAGCCCACAGGGTCTTTTAAAGTACACGTGCTTACTGTACGTCAAACATGACTAATATTATTGAGGGTACATCAATGAAACAAATCAAAAAATCATCAGTAGCGACAGCGTTGGGTGCAGTTGTAATTGGCTCTTTGGCGTCAACGGTTGCAGTAGCAGATGTAAATCCATTTGGTATGCAAGCATTAGAATCTGGTTACAGCCAATTCGCTGCGGAAGGCAAGTGTGGCGAAGGTAAATGTGGCGGCGACAAAGCAGAGAAAGAAGGCAAGTGCGGCGAAGGTAAGTGTGGCGGCGACAAGAAAGCTGAAAAAGAAGGCAAGTGTGGCGAAGGTAAGTGCGGCGGAGACAAGAAAGCTGACAAAGAAGGCAAGTGCGGCGAAGGCAAATGCGGCGAAGGTAAATGTGGCGGCGATAAGAAAGCTGGTAAAGAAGGCAAGTGCGGCGAAGGCAAATGCGGTAGCATGTAACCGCCATTCAAAAAGCATCGTGTAGCTTGAAAAAGAATGATGAAGGCTACACGAGTTACGCTTAGCAAAAAAATGGCTGTCGAATGATGGCCTTTTTTGTCTAGTAACGTACGTTACAATTGTGCAATCCCATGCGGTAAAGGGGAAGATATGAAAAACATCTGTGGCGCAGGTCTTGGGTTTCGTCGGGAAATGCTAAAAGCGCTTTTACCTACATTGCCATCTGAAGTCGATTTTTGGGAAGTAGCCCCTGAAAATTGGATCCCACTTGGTGGGAAGTACCAAGAACAATTTCAGCAAGCGTCTTCGCAAGCTCCCTTTACAACTCATGGTTTATCTTTGTCTATCGGAAGTAGCGACAAACTAGATGTCGAGTTTGTAAAAACCGTTAAGCGATTTTTAGATGCAAACAATATTGCATTGTATAGCGAGCACTTAAGCTTTTGTTCTGGCAATGGGCATATGTACGATCTGATGCCAATTCCTTTTACTGAAGACGCGATTAAGCACGTAGTATCTCGAATTGTTCAAGTTCAAGATATCATCGAACGACCGCTGGTCTTAGAAAATGTCTCTTATTACATTGCGCCAGGCCAAGAGATGGATGAACTTGAATTTACCAAGAGCATACTAAATGAATCGGGTTGCAAAATGCTTCTCGACGTAAACAATGTTTACGTGAACAGTATCAACCATAAATACGATGCGAAAGCGTTCATTAACGGCTTGCCCTCAGACAAAATTGTGTATGGCCATATTGCTGGTCATTATGATGAAGCAGAGGATTTGAAAGTTGATACTCACGGGGCTGATGTCATTGAGCCAGTTTGGGCGCTGTTGGAGCATGCTTACCTTACTCACGGCGTATTTCCGACTTTGCTAGAGCGTGATTTTAATATTCCCCCGTTAAGCGAATTATTAGCGGAAGTGAAGAAAATTAAGCAAATTCAAGCAAAATGCGAAGCTGTTCAAGCATCAAACGTTAAAGGAAGTGTCGCGTGACTCAGTCATTTCAAACCACTCAAAAAACGTTCGTTGATGCGATCAAAGACCCACAGACATTTTGTGATACCGACGCTGATCACATTCGTCGTATGAAAATCTATCAATCCCTGTTTTTTAACAACATCGATAATTTCGTCAGTACCAGTTTTCCCGTTTTAAAATCTATTGTGGTAAAACAGTATGGTGAAAAAGGCTGGGAGAGTATTGTGCGTCAATTTTTTATTGAGCACGAATGCCGCTCTCCTTATTTTGCTGAAATAAGTAAAGAGTTCGTTGAGTACCTTTCAACAGAGCCAATCTTCGATATTACTCTGCCCGACTTTGCTGCGGAGCTTGCTCACTATGAGTGGCTTGAGCTTGACATCAGTATCAGAAAAAACGAAGACGAAATTGAATTTTATCAACAAGGAAACAATGTTACCGCAATTAGGGTGTCACCGTATGCCTCGTTGGCGGCATATCAGTTCGAAGTCCATCTAATTGGTGAGGATTATATCCCAGAGCAACCTGCCGAAGAACAGCAGTTCTACGTTGTTTACAGAGACCGTGAGTTTGACGTTCAATTTGCTCATGTTAATCCGGTGACGGCTATTTTAGTCAACACGCTGGAACAAAATGAACTGGGGATGGAAATAGAACAATTAACTGAGTCGTTGTGCCAACAACTTCCCCAAATTCCTTCAAACGTGCTTATAAATGGTATGAACCAGACCCTCACTGACATGTTACAAAAAGGAATACTGCTTCCAGTATCCTAAGTAACCATTACTATTTACCTAGTTTATATTAAACTTTCGCCAGGATCTGGTCTGAAAGTGAGCGATCGATCATATTAGCGCTGTCAATCGGGCTTGCTTTCGATTAACATTTAGCACCATTTTTTTGTTCACAAAATTGTTTAGGTAGTGCAAATGGCTGACAATTCAGATTTCAAAGAAGTCTATAACAAGTGGTACTTTCTAGCATCGCTAGTAACTCTAATCGCGTTCCCGTTGATGCATATCATCGCCGGCTGGTTCACCTTCTGGTTATAACGCAGACATTCAAGGCATAATTGTGACTGCAGAATATATTAAATCAGTAGTGAAAACCGTACCTGACTATCCAAAGCCAGGTATTTTATTTAGAGATGTGACCAGCGTTTTAGAAGATCACAAAGCATTTAGTAGCTGTATCTCGTTACTTGTAGAAAAGTATCAAGGTATGGGATTTACCAAGATAGCAGGTACTGAAGCACGCGGGTTCCTTTTTGGTGCGCCATTGGCCATCGAAATGGGCATTGGTTTTGTTCCAGTGAGAAAACCCAACAAACTTCCTCGTGAAGTAGTTAGCGAGAGCTACGAGCTTGAATATGGCATGGATACATTGGAAATCCATAAAGATGCCATTGAGCCAGGTGATAAAGTCCTTCTTATTGACGATTTACTTGCAACTGGTGGAACGATAGCCGCTTCTGCGAAACTAATTCGTTCACTAGGCGGTGAAGTAAACCATGCAGGTTTTGTTATTAACTTACCGGACCTAGGTGGCGAGAAGAAATTGAGTACGCTTGATATAGAAAGCTACTCTATTTGTGAGTTTGAAGGCGAATAATCGCTATAAAGCATAACTAGCAAAAGGCGAAATACGTAATAATGAGTTATCAGGTACTAGCAAGGAAGTGGCGACCGGGCAAGTTCAGTGAACTTGTGGGTCAGGAACATGTTGTCTCTGCCATTTCAAATGCTTTGGATAACGATCGTCTACATCACGCTTATCTGTTTACAGGTACGCGAGGCGTAGGTAAAACTACCATTGCACGTATTTTTTCGAAAAGCCTTAACTGCGAAGAAGGACAAGGGGCAAACCCTTGCGGTCAATGTAACACCTGTAAAGAGATAGAGCAGGGGAACTACGTTGATTTGTTAGAGATTGACGCTGCATCAAGAACCAAAGTTGAGGATACTCGCGAGCTTCTTGATAACGTGCAATACAAACCCACTCGCGGGCGTTACAAAGTGTACCTTATCGATGAGGTACACATGCTTTCAAAACACAGCTTTAATGCGCTGTTAAAAACGCTGGAAGAGCCACCTCCACACGTTAAGTTCTTACTGGCGACCACGGATCCTCAAAAGCTTCCGATAACCATCTTATCCCGTTGCTTGCAGTTTAACTTGAAAGCCATGTCTCGGGAGCAGATTGTTGGACAGCTGCGGCATATTTTAGAGCATGAACAGCTGCCTTTTGAGCCACAAGCGCTAGCGCTTTTGGCAAGAGCCGCCCAGGGCAGTATGCGTGATGCGCTGAGTTTAACTGACCAAGCGATTGCACAGGGTGGAAATCAAGTGTTGGCATCGGTGGTAACCGATATGCTGGGGCTGATGGATAAGAACCAGTTGCTTAAAGTGGTTCATGCTGTGGTAAGTAAAAGTCCTGCTGATGTATTGCAGTTGGTCAATGACATCGCAGAGCAAGCCCCCGATTATGACAACGTACACAGCGAATTGGCTAGCCTGCTGCACCAAATAGCATTAACGCAATGGGTGCCTGAAGCATGTAAGCTAGAAACCACATCGGCTAAAGCGATATTTCAATTAGCGAAAACTATTCCAGCTGAGCAAGTGCAGCTGCTTTATCAGATTGCACTGCAAGGAAGAAAAGACTTACCGTTTGCTGCGGATGGAAAAAGTGCGTTTGAAATGACATTGATGCGAATGATGTCGTTTGCTCCAAATACCCTCATCGACGACACGGCAAGTGAAATTGAAAACGGGAGGAGTGAGCATAGTTTACCTGTAGATCATGCTTCTTCCAGTGGTGGCCCGGGAAACGTCGGTAAGCAGGAGGAAGCGCCGTTAAGCGAAACTTCTGCAACCAATGTGCAGGAGGAGAGGCCTTCACATCTATCGGTTGAATCTACCTCTGCTCAGTCGTTAGAAAGTGCGCCATCTACCCCTGATTCACTTGCTACATCAATAAGTGAAAAAGAGCAGCAAGAACAATCGACGTCTCCATTTGAATCACAGCAAGAGCAGAAACACGCAGCCGCTGATGAAAGCGAGTTGAGTGGAAGTGATACTCTGTCGGCGCTACCTCATGCAGAGTCAGGTGCAACGACGACTCAAACAACGGCACTTGAGCGTGATGCTTCACATGATGGTGAATCCGTAAAGCCAGCTCCAACTTCGTCTTTTGAAGAGCAACCCGTAGAAAACACCGCGGTACAAGCGGTACAAACAGAGAGCGTTGTTGCAGAGCTTGAACCAACGCCAAGTGAAGTCAGTGCGCCCCATAACGAAGCAGCGCAATATTTCGATGGACCTCCGTTAGATGCTTACATGGACGATATGCCACCTCCGTCAGAAGATGATGGTTCCTTAGGTTTTGAAGGTTTTCAAAGCGCTGAAGGCTCTTATGACGCTGAAGGTTTTCATAACGTTGAAGGCTCTCATGACGCTGAGGGCTCTCGTAACGCTAAAGGCTCTGATAAAAACAGCGAGTCGTTGGCACACGAGAATGAACCGTCCTCATTAACCGCCGAAGAGCAGCTTACCTCTACGGCTGATATGTTGGCACTTCGTCAAAAGTTAAAGCAAAGAAAAGCACAAGACGCAGAGTCAAAAAGTACCAGCGCAGCAAATGCTAAGACCGAAAGTGCAAGTGATATTCAAGCGCGCTTTACCAGAAGTAAAGCCGAGGCTTTGAGTACTGCACAAACTGCACATGGAGTTAACAAGGGTAGCGATAATAGTGCAGGGCAGGCTAACGCTGATAACGAAATCAAGAGTGGTGATTTAAACCCCGTTGGGCATGAAGACAGCCGTGAGCTGCAAGACCATAGCTCTGAGCCTCTAAATAGTAGCCCTAAGCCTCTAAATAATAGCCCAGAGCTTAGAGAGAACACCCCGGAGCGTATAGATAGCGGCTCAGAACATAAAGATAATAGTGTTGCGCGCGGTGACACTCCTCAACTGAAAAGTACAAATTCAGGCTCGTCTTTAGGTAATACTCACGCGCATTCTTCTGACACTATGCATACTAGCGAGTCAGAAAAGAGTCATTCTAGCTCAAACAACACGAGCGATTTCTCGCTTGATGAATTTGAAGAGGATATGCCTTTTTCAAATGACGAATCTGAGGCGCAACCAAACTCGGAAACACCTGTTGAGGATATGCCACCTTGGGCTACTGATTACGATAATCACCCACCTCAACACGTTGAAGGTGCTGACTATGTTGAAACTCCCTCTGATAGCAGTTCGAATTACGACAGTGCCCCTGAGCAGATGGAAAGTGCGGGAGATCGGTCTTTTGCGCGGGATGCTCTAAATTTTGATACGCCGCTGAGCAGTACCTATGACGGGCAGTTAAAAGCGTACTTAAATGACGGAAGCAAATTAACTCACGCTAGCCAAATTGACGAATGGAGCAATCTAGTTGAGCAAATGCCAGTTGCTGGTCTACTCAAACAATTGGTGCTGCACGCATCATTTTCTCGAGCGGGCAATCAAGTGTCCCTTGAAATTGACCATAGTCAGACGCATTTATTAAATGATAGTGCGAAAAAGCAATTGGTTGATGCAATCCATCATGGGTTGGGTGAAAACGTTGAAGTAAATATCACGTTAGGTGAACCAGCATCTACACCTTTTGCGTTACAACAAGAGATTCATGCCATGCGCCATGCGCATGCACACTCGGTGATTAAAACCGACGATACAATTCAAGCATTACTATCGACTTTCGATGCGTCAGTGCTAACCGATTCGGTTAAAGCGCGATAGCAGAATTATTAACACCAAAACGAAGCGAGACAAAAATTATGTTTAAAGGTGGAATGGGCAATATCATGAAGCAGGCGCAGCAAATGCAAGAGCGCATGCAAAAAGCACAAGACGACCTAGCCAAAATTGAAGTAACAGGTGAAGCGGGTGCAGGCATGGTTAAAGTAACCATGACGTGCAACCACAACGTACGTCGTGTAGACATTGATGAGTCATTGATGGACGACGACAAAGATATGGTTGAAGATTTGGTTGCTGCAGCATTTAACGACGCGGTACGTCGAGTTCAAGAAACTAGCAAAGAGAAGATGGGTGATGTAACTGGCGGAATGCCATTACCTCCTGGCTTTAAAATGCCGTTTTAAATAATTATGTAAAGCTAGAAGCGATACAGCTTGCAAGTATTTTGCGAGTGAAATCATAGAAAATCGCCGGCAACACGCCGGCGATTTTTATTGAAAACTTAAAATGTTGCCTATGGTCAGGCCAATGCGTTGCGCATTACTTTTCTATAAATGCTTGTTCAATTACATAATGCCCCTGACGACGCGAGTTAGCTTTCGAGAAGCTCTTGTCGTCTAGCATAGACATAAGGTCTTGTAGCATGTTGTCGTTGCCACATAGCATGAATCTGTCATTTTCAGTGTCTAATTCAGGCATACCTATATCATCCAGCAACTTTCCGCTTTCAATTAGCTTCGTTATCCGTCCTTCGTGAGCGATACCGTTTTTCTCATAACTTTCTCTCGTAACAGTAGGATAGTAAATGAGTTTCTCACGCACTTCGTCACCGAAATAAGGGTTGTTAGGAAGTTGGTGCTCAATTTCGTTTTGATAGGCAAGTTCAGAGCGCCAACGCGTTCCGTGAACTAATATGATTTTTTCAAAGCTTTCATAAATGAAAGGATCTCTGATAATACTCATAAATGGTGCTAGACCTGTACCAGTGCTGAGCAAATAAAGATGTTTTCCGGGTAACAAGAAACCAGGCACGAGCGTACCTGTAGGCCTAATATTAATCATTACCTGGTCACCAGGTTCAATATTTTGAAGGCGAGAAGTAAGCGCACCATCTGGCACTTTAATACTAAAAAATTCCAATTCCTCATCATAATTTGGGCTTGCGATGCTGTAGGCCCTCATCAGTGGCCTACCATCTACTTCAAGACCAATCATAACGAATTGACCACTTTCAAAACGAAAAGATGATTCTCTCGTTGTTTTGAAACTAAACAGAGTGTCATTCCAATGGTGAACTTGGGTTACGGTTGCGTTTATAAGATTTCGCATTCGTTTTCCTACTTACTTAGTCATCAAGCCATGCTGCATTCTCGCACACTTTACAATATGATAATAGTTATCATTACCGTTTGTGGTGTCGGTATACGCACGTAAACGCTAACGTACTATAAGTTTTAAATAAGTATTTTTAGCAATAGTTCAACCAGGCCTTTCTTCCGTAACATTAAAACACTGTCACATTCAGTCATTTAGCTTGCGCATAGCAAAGGAACACAAATAATAGAATGTGGCAGTTCGAAATGAGGGAGGATGCTGTGTTAGCAAAAATGTTAAAACGCTTTCAGGCCCAACGTGATTGTGCCGTCGAAAACCCATCTATCAATAATACCGCTGTATCCCTTTGGAAGGACACAGGCCAAGTCTACTATTTAGAGAACACGCTGAAGCTTACTTATCAGTCCAACGCAGGAAAGATAACAGTTGAAAAGCTCTCAATGACGTCTTTACCTCAAGTTCTTGCTGAGCTTCAAGCATTAGATACCGTCTCAACGCTAGCGCGAAAGGAAACTGCTAATCAGGTAGATGCATTTAGTGTTAGTGTGTGTGGTGTAACTTGGCAAACCGCAGACAATGGTCAGAGCATCCGTATTAAAGCGCTTCCAGAAGCTGCTACTCTGCGCAGCCCTACTGCCTGCTTCACAAAGTCTCAAGCAATTTTCAAACACGCCTTTATGCTTGAACATGATGACTTACTCACACCTGCATCATTGAGTAAGCCCGGGATCTTTACATACAATCGGATATCGTTAAATGATTTCATTAGTCAGTTAGCGCTGGCTAACGAAAAGTTAGCAAATGGGCAAAAAGCTACAGTGAGCGTTGGTCATCAAAATTTTGAAACTGCATTTACTGACCATGAGCAGTCAATCATTGAACAATTCATAAATCACGATGAAACCGTATTCAATAAAGATGGACGTCAACGTCTACTTACTGATAAAGGTTAGGCTTGTTTTCAGCATGATACGTTGATAATTATGGGTTGATACACAGCTTACAAATATTGAGCGCATGCCCAACTCATCGACATTAACAGTAAAATCTCATTTAACCGTTGTTCGGTAGAAAAAGTGTCCCAAATAGTTGAATGATCGTTGTATCATTGCGTTTTTTATCTTTCAGAAAACTCAACGTGTTCAGTTAACCGCTAATCGTGAAAGTTAACTCGTTAAAATAGAGGTTTTAGTAGTGCTAAGGAAAGGCTTAGTTATCACCACGGTTATTTTACTACCCATCGCAACCGTGTTGTTTTTTATGAGTATTCACGACCTGTTTAAAATGAAAATAGTAACGGTCGACCCGAAGCTTAAGGAAATTTCAGGTATAGAATACGATAAATACAAAAGGCTTTGGGCCATTAACGACAGTGGCGATGGACCTATCCTTTATATGCTCAATAAAGATGGAACTATTGAGAGGGAAGTTACAGTTACAAATGCCAAAAACGTCGACTGGGAAGACATGACACAAAACAGTTTCGGTCATTTCTTTTTGGGAGACTTCGGTAACAATGACAACAAGCGACGCTGGTTAACGATTTACAAAATTGAAAACCCCATTGACATAAAAACCGATACCACAGAAGCAGAAATCATTAAGTTTACTTACCCAGAAATGGGAAAAGGAAAAGTAAAACCGAAAGACAAGAACTACGATTTGGAAGCGTTCGTAGAGTACAAGCGTAACCTCTACCTGTTTACAAAAAATAGAACAAAACCCTTCGATGGCATCACCAAGTTGTATAAGGTGGGAGACCATGCCGCTAACTTTGACGCACAGCTCATCGGCGAATTTAAAACCTGTACCACCCTTGAAAAGTTATGCTGGATCACATCGGCTGCAATAAGCCCTGATCGGACGAAACTAGTGCTGTTAGATTCAACAAGCCTGTGGTTATTTGAAAATTTCGAAGGCGATAACTTCTTCAGTGGCGATGTGTCGCGTATTGATTTAGGCGTAGTCACACAAAAAGAGGCAGTGACGTTTTATGACGACAACACGCTGGTTTTCACCGATGAAGAGTACAAGGGGTTATTTGGGGGCAACATTTATGAAGTTAAGCTCGACCAAGCAAAGCGGAACGTGATTAAATACCGCGAAAGCTCGAATCAAAAAGAAAAAGCACCAAAGCAGTAAATACTATGAAGTTCAGTCCGCTACTCTCAGAATTAATTCAGGCACTAACGTGCCTTCCCGGCGTTGGCAACAAGAGCGCTCAGCGTATGGCATTCCACCTATTAGAGCGTAATCGCACTGGGGCAATTGATTTAAGCAACGTATTACACAATGCCATGGAGCATATTCATCATTGTAAGCGCTGCAGGACATTTACTGAAGACGAGCTATGTGACATTTGTCGTCACCCTGAAAGAGAAGCAAGTGGCTTGTTATGTATTGTTGAAAGCCCACAAGACGTATTAGCAATCGAACAAACCTTAAGTTACAAGGGGCAGTATTTTGTGCTTATGGGTCATTTGTCTCCTATTGACGGCGTTGGGCCAGAAGAAATTGGTCTTACTGAGCTTGAGGCTCGTCTTGCCGCAGGTGGGATAAATGAAGTTATCCTCGCCACAAACCCGACTGTAGAGGGGGAGGCCACGGCACATTATATCGCTCAACTTTGTGCAAGCCATAACGTTGACGCGTCTCGAATTGCCCACGGCGTGCCGGTTGGGGGAGAGCTCGAGTATATTGATGGTAATACTCTCACCCACGCATTTTCGGGTCGCCGCAAACTATAGTACTGTAAATTGGGGTATACCCATTCTTAGTAATTAAAACACTCAACGTGGGTCTGCATCTGGCGGGCCTACGTCACGTTCTCTCTTATCGCTCGCCCACAAAATACTCAACATCAAACTTTATTGAAGATAAATCTCCTTATAAAAAATAAATTTTCGTTCTAAACGTTGAAAAGTGCGTTGAGCGACCTTACCTGTTTAACATCAAACGTGATCCATTCAACGAGGAGATATTGGATTATGGCTGAAGCAGCCCAAAAAGAAACCCACGGTTTTCAAACAGAAGTAAAACAGCTTCTTCATCTGATGATTCACTCTTTGTATTCAAACAAAGAAATTTTTCTACGTGAGTTAGTGTCAAACGCGGCAGATGCTGCGGATAAGTTACGCTTTCGTGCGCTAGAAAATGACAGTCTTTACGAAAACGATGGCGAGTTAAACGTAAAGCTTAGCGTCGATAAAGAAGCAAATACCGTCACCATTACCGATAACGGTATTGGTATGACTCGCGATGAAGTCATTGCGAACTTGGGTACAATTGCTAAGTCAGGCACTAAAGACTTCTTTAGCAAACTTTCTGGCGATAGCGCTAAAGACTCACAACTCATTGGCCAGTTCGGTGTTGGCTTTTACTCTGCGTTCATCGTAGCTGACAAAGTAACGGTGCGAACTCGTGCTGCTGGTGCAGATGCATCGCAAGGTGTTGAGTGGATTTCAGACGGTGAAGGTGAATTCACTATTGCCGAAATCAACAAGCCTACACGCGGCACCGAGATTACGCTTCACCTACGCGAAGACGAAAAAGAATTTGCTGATGCATGGCGTTTACGCTCTATCGTAAGTAAGTATTCTGATCACATCAGTATTCCTGTGCAGATGTGGAAAGATGAAGTGCCTGAAAGTGAAGGCCCTGATGGCGAAAAAATTGAAGGCCAGCCTGGTGAATGGGAAGTTGTAAACAAAGCCACCGCTCTTTGGACTCGTGAAAAGTCTGAGATTTCTGATGACGAGTATAACGAATTCTACAAGCATATATCTCATGACTTTGCTGATCCGCTTGCATGGGCGCATAACAAAGTAGAGGGTAAAACAGAATATACAAGTTTATTGTATATCCCTTCTAAAGCGCCGTTTGATATGTGGAATCGCGATCAAAGTCATGGTCTTAAGCTTTACGTTCAACGCGTTTTCATTATGGACGACGCCGAACAGTTCATGCCTACTTATCTACGTTTTGTTAAAGGTTTGCTAGACAGCAATGATCTTCCGCTTAACGTGTCTCGTGAAATTCTACAGGACAATAAGATAACGCAAGCGCTACGCCAAGGTTGTACTAAGCGCGTATTACAGATGCTTGAAAAAATGGCGAAGAACGACAATGAAAAATATCAGTCGTTCTGGAATGAATTCGGCAACGTGTTAAAAGAAGGGCCGGCTGAAGATTTCAGTAACCGCGAGAAAATTGCTGGCTTGCTACGCTTCTCTTCTACACACGGTGAGTCTGATGCACAAACCGTATCATTAGCTGACTATATTGAGCGAATGAAAGAAGGCCAGGATAAGATTTACTATGTGACAGCAGATAGCTTGCAAGCTGCCAAGTCTAGTCCTCACCTTGAGATTTTCCGCAAGAAAGGAATTGAAGTGCTATTGATGGGCGAGCGCATTGACGAATGGTTAATGTCTCACCTTACTGAGTTTAACGAGAAGCAGTTTGTCTCAATTGCGAAAGGAAACTTAGATTTAGGCGACTTAGAAGACGAAGAGTCTAAGAAGGCGCAAGAAGAAGCAGAAAAGCAAGTTGAAGGTGTTCTTGAGCGAGCTAAAACTGCACTTGGCGATAAGGTTGTAGACGTTAAATTTACCCATCGCTTAACAGATTCACCTGCGGTCATCGTAGCAGATGACAATGGCATGACTACGCAAATGATGAAGCTTATGCAGGCAGCAGGGCAGACCGTGCCAGACGTGAAGTATCACTTTGAACTTAACCCTGAGCATAGCTTGGTGAAGCTGCTGGCAGATACCCAAGATGAAGAGCTGTTTAATCAGTGGGTAGGCGTATTGTTTGACCAAGCTGCATTGTCAGAACAAGGTAGCTTGAAAGACCCATCTAGTTTTGTACAGAACTTGAACACGCTTCTAATGAAGTTAGCTAAATAGAGCAATAAACCATTAGGTTTACATTTAAAAACGGGCGTAATGCCCGTTTTTTTATTTCTACGACTAACAAAAGTAAGTTTAACCATTTTATTGTGCTATATTTTGGCGGTCTAAAATTTCAAGTTAATCATATTAAGAGTTAGCTTATTCATCTTAAATAAGATGAGTTACTGAATGGGTGTAGGCGCAAATTTACAAAAGTGCCTATAAGCTGAACATATATTCGCCATTAGTCTTAAGATTAACTTTACGGTACTGCTTACACTTGTCACCCCAGTGTTGAATGTGTAAAGTGCCCGAAGTAAAAAGTTTAAAAATCATAAGCGGAGAACGCACTCATGCGAATCATTCTTCTCGGCGCTCCTGGCGCGGGTAAGGGCACACAAGCTCAGTTTTTAATGGGCAAATATGGCATTCCACAAATTTCAACGGGCGACATGCTTCGTGCTGCAATTAAAGCAGGTACAGAGCTAGGCCTTGAAGCAAAGCGTGTAATGGATGAAGGCAAACTAGTATCTGATGAGATTATCATTGGCCTAGTAAAAGAGCGTATTGCACAAGATGACTGTAAAGACGGTTTCTTGTTAGACGGTTTCCCTCGCACTATTCCTCAGGCTGACGCAATGAAAGAAGCAGGTGTCACTGTTGATCATTGCATCGAGTTTGACGTTCCTGATGATGTAATCGTAGAACGTATGGGTGGTCGTCGTGTACACCCTGCATCAGGTCGCGTTTACCACGTTGTTTACAACCCACCAAAGGTGGAAGGTAAAGACAATGAAACAGGCGATGACCTTATCGTTCGTGATGACGATAAAGAAGAAACAGTGCGCAAGCGTCTTGCGATTTACCATGAGCAAACAAAGCCGCTTGTGAACTACTACAGCGCTGAAGCGGAAGCTGGAAACTGTGAGTACCACAAGCTTGACGGTACGCGCCCAGTTGAAGAAGTGAGTGCTGAACTTGCTGAACGTTTAGGTTAATTGCCAACAACGTCAACAAAAGGTCGCTTAGGCGGCCTTTTTTGTTGCTTGTAACTTATTAGCGGATAACGTTTAATGACAACCATGAATGTTGAATTAAGCGCTGATTAATACAACGCGATATAACTAGAACATGTGGAGTAGACCATGGTTTTGCCAATCACGGCGTTTTACGCCAGCTTACTGGGTATTTGCTACCTGTATTTGTCGTTTTTAGTCATTGGCGCCAGACGTCGCCACCAAGTGGGAATTGGCGATGGTGGTCATGAAGATCTAAGTCGTTTGACTAGAGCGCACGGCAACTTTAGCGAGTACGTACCCATCACCCTTATTATGATAGCGTGTTTTGAAGCTAATACTGGCCAAGTGTGGGCTGTTCACGCATTGGGGAGCGCACTGTTATTTGGCCGTGTATTACATGCCTATGGCTTAGGTCGTCACTCAGGCGTTAGCTGGCAGCGCTTCGCGGGTATGATCCTGACTTTCCTTGCTATGCTGTGTGCAGCAATAGGTAATTTGGTGCTCATTCATTTCGGATTGTAAGCGTTGCAAAAGAAGTAAATACATATAGAAAAAATGCCAGCTTAGCAGGCATTTTTTTTACCTCATTTCCAATCAGGTTGAGCTAATTCAGATATTGTGGACAGGTTCGCTGTGTGTATTGCGAAGGTATAGTCCCTGCAACAGAGAAAAAAACGCAACGAAGCGACTTGACGGAACTTTCGCCACCTAAGAGTTTCGTCCTGTTTGGCCGTTTAACCGATTCGGTTGGAGTCTAAATGCTAAAGATTCTTATAATTTTGGTATTTCTAGTTTTTTACACCTACTTGCTGAAGCGTAGGTTTAAAGTGAAGATGATGGAGGCATGGCGCGCCGAAAAGGTGGGGTCTGAGGTAATGGTTTATGTGATGATTGTATTGCCTGTGATTCTCGCATGGCTCACTACGGTGCTCTTTGAATATCTTTTTTTCTAAACACACGTTAATACATGAATGAAAAAAAAGCGCTCAAGGCATGCCATTGTTAAGCAATGCCGTTGAGCGCTTTTTCGTCTTATAGGCTTTTAGAAGCGGTAAGTTAGTTTAGAGTATACGAAGCGGCCACGCGGGTTGTGCACGCCGCCTACATAGCCGTATAAGTCGCCATCACCATCACCGATAGCAAACGGAGGCTCTTCGTCAAGCAAGTTGTTTGAACCAATTACAAGGCGAAGGTTATCGCTGTAGTTGTAACCAAACTGCAAGTCCACCAACATTTGAGAATCAACTGTTCTCGAGGTATTTTCTTCAAAGTCCAACACACCGTCGAAATCAATGTCAGGCGTGTCTTCAAACTCACCAACAAAGCTAATGTTCAAGTTGGCATCGAACGCACCTTTAGACCAGGTTGTGCCGAATAACCAACGGTGTTCTGGATAGCCATATTCGCCAGTGTACTCAAGACCGTCTTTTTCGAACTCGTTCATGTAAGACCAATCAAGGTTAAAGCGTACGTTACCGAACTCTTGCAACTCCATGCGGTAGTTAGCGCTGAAATCAACACCAGACGCTTCTTGAGATGATACGTTTTGGTAGGTGTTGAAAATCTTTTGAATTACACCTAATGACTCGCCTGGCTGCGGATCTAAGCGAACACAGATTGTGCTGTCTTGGTTATTACACTCAGCGTCGTAAACCAAACCAAATTGCTGTTCGTCAATTTTGTTATCTTGAGTAATACTCCACACGTCGATGCTTAGGCCCAGTTCTTGAATAGGCGCATAGATTACGCCCACGTTCCATGACTCTGATTCTTCTGCATCCAAGTTAGGGTTACCCGCAAACTCGATATTGTAATCCAACGATTCACAATCTTGACCTGTTGCATCACAGCGATATTTGTCTACGAAGAAAACACTTTTCTGTGATGGGCCAAGGCCAACTTGTGCAAGAGATGGTGCTCTAAAGCCCTGAGCCCATGAACCGCGCACGGTTACTTCATCGCTTGGTGCCCAACGTAACGCAATTTTAGGATTAGTCGTGCTGCCAAAGTCGCTGTAGTGGTCGTAACGGCCTGCAAGCTGCAGCTCTAGCTCTTCAGCCAAAGGAATTGAAAGCTCTAAATATGCTGCGTATTGATCGCGTTCTGCTGAAGCTGATACTGACTCAGTACCAAAGATCAGACCGCGTTGAAACTGAACATCTGGAACGTCAGACACTTGCTCTTCACGGTATTCAACACCCGCTGCCATCATGACAACATCGTCGCCGAAGCTGAATGCTTCACCGGTAATGTGAGCGTCAACGCTGGTCATTCGAGATTCACCACGGCGCACAAGGCTAGTAGTAATATCATCAATTACACTTTGTGGGTTAGTAACGCCACCAAACGGGTTGTAGTTACCAAGGTTAATTTGTTCCTGAAGCCAATCAACGCGAACCCAACCTTGTGACTGATCACCACTTTGTTCTGAACGGCTGCGGCCTTTTTGTACAGATGCTTCCCAATCGTAATCATTGAACGTGCCACGAAGGCCAGCGACTAAACGAAGGGTGTCAGATTCGATATCCCAACGGCGAGCGCCAGCATCCACAGGGCGGTAGCGACCTATTTCAATGTCTTGTCCGAAAGGGTTATCAGGGTGAGTGCCTGGAACTGTCAAGCCTGCGTCTTCATCAAGGGGCGTTGCTGCACCGCCTGCTTCAGACGTATTGTGCTGCATAGCAACTTCCATAAACGCGGTAGTTTCATCGCCAATTTTATAGTCGAATTGACCGATAAAGCCTACGCGCTCAGAGGCTGGAATCGTTAAACCAAACGGGCCGTAGTCGAATAAACAACTACCAGACGCTGTGGCGCTATCTTCCGGGCAGTCTGGGTCGATAGTTTTTACGCCATCAACATAAAAATAACCCGGGTACCCACGTGATGAACGAAAATCCATACCGCCATAAGGAGATTGGTTGGCTGTACCGTAACGACCCATTTCGTCAGCGCCGAGCGTGCTGTTGTTGAAATAGTCGATGATAACTGTAGCACTGCTTTTTTCGCTTTGAGAGCCCCATAGAATACTGGCGGTGGTCTCATCATAGCTTGGGCCTGTTGTACCACCATAACCTGCATTAATCTCTAGACCTTCGTAGTCTTTCTTCAGTACTACGTTTACTACACCTGCAACAGCGTCTGAGCCGTAAATCGCAGAGGCGCCGTCTTTTAAGATATCGATACGTTCGATGGCGGATACAGGAATAGAGTTAATATCAACGAATGAGTTAGTGATACTTTCAGCAAAGGCACTAATTGCCACGCGACGTCCGTTTATTAGAACAAGCGTTGCATCTGGCCCCATACCTCTGAGGGATACCGCTGCCGCGCCATTGGCTGTAGAGTCTTGGCTGTTATTGCGCGTCGAGAAGGTACCCGCACCTGTGGCCGGCATACGCTCGAGTAGTTGTTGAAGGTTTTCATAGCCCATGCCTTCAATCATTGTTGCATCTATTGATTGAATAGGTGAAGGGCCTTCCATATCTGTACGTTTGATACGAGAACCGGTGACTGCAATTCGTTCAAGGTTGGCTGCTTCTTCGTCAGCTTGCTGTGCATACGCAGGAGATAGAGAGGTTAATCCTGAAAGTGCTAATCCCACTGCAATTGCACTTACTTTACGACCTTGTTTCATTGTTATTTCCTTATTTCCATTTTACTTGTTGTGTGTTTTTGCAACACGATGATGTTGCAGATTTATCAATAGCACTCCTAATACTTAAGTTGCAATAGGGTAAAACACGAAAGATGTGACACTTGGTTACAAAGTGTGTAAACCATGTATTACTTTTTTAAATGTGAAGCGGGATGAAGCGGCCGTGAAGTTAAACTAAAAACAGCGTAAAAATAAAGGGTTGCGGCTTAGTTAATTGGTGTTGAGGAAGTGGGAATTTGATAAGGAACAAGACCGCTATTTGTAATTCATTAGTAAGAATTTACGTATATGCAATTGCTCCTACATTTTTCTTCATATACGTGAATATCACCGCTTTATCAGATCTGACCAGATTTTTTTTGCCGAAAAATTGAACGCAAGTAAAGGTCTAGCTTGGCCTTTTTGCAAGTAACGGTATTGTTCAGCCCTACTGAAGTGATGTGAAAAGCCTGTCTTTTCGCGGTAAATACATATCGTCCGGATCTAGTGAAAATGCAACCGAGTTGGCTTTGCCCTGAATTTCTTCAATTGGAATGAAGCCATAATAACGAGAATCAACGCTATTGTTCCTATTATCCCCCATTGCCAGCACGTGATCTCTGGGCACAGTGATCAAATTAAAGTTTTTCGCAGGGCTAGGTAATGGGTTAAGCGCTATGGTTCGTGTTTGGCCTAAAATCTGCTCGGAATAAAGATTGTGACCTTTGACGCTTAACGTTGCTTTTTCACCATTGATAAAAAGAACGTTGTTTTCTAATTTGACCTTATCACCTTCAATGGCAACCACACGTTTAATGAGTCTGGTATCAGCTGCATTACTGTCAATAATTACAATGTCACCGCGATTGATGTTACCAGTTTTCGCGACAACAACGTCTGTGAACGGCAGTTCTAGCGTGTAGGCTGATTTATCAACCACTACGCGGTCGCCTACTTGAATGGTGGGCTCCATAGAGCCTGTAGGGACATAATACCAATCAGCAACACTGCTTCGAAACGAGAAAAGCAAAACCATAAATAAAATGAAAGGCAGGTTGTTCTTAACGCTCTGTTTTAGATTTAACACGGCTTCGGTTCTCACTTTTCGTAGATTGCTCGTTGGATCAAAGTTTTATCACGACATGGCTTGTGTAATAGATGTAGATTGTAAATTACCTAATTTGTTCAAAATTGAGGTGTGGAAAATGTAACGAACTATGTCGGTAGCTAATTAAGGTTGCTCTAGCTACAGGGTATTGAGCGTTGAAAAAAAGCAATAAAACTCATGTAAATCATATGTTTATATTTCACTCTGTAAAAGATGAACGCCGCCCGTTTAGGCATGCTTAAAATGTCTGAAAAAGGAATGTCATGGCACTGGTGGTGCACTTGTGGTACTTGTTACATTTTTGACTCGCAAAGAACATACATAATGCTTGAAACATTCAAACGAACAAGAATGTACACTGCAATTGCTGTAATAACATTAAGTGCAGTTTCGACAGGGTGTACGCATAACACCAATGATCCACAAAATGTACGAACTGCTTCCGATATAACCAGCGAAACAACCACTAATGCAGATAATAGTACTGCTTCCCTAAATACGTCACTGTTCAACGTGGACTACGAGCGTTTTACTCTGGATAACGGGCTTACCGTTGTACTGCACGTTGACAGGTCTGATCCCGTTGCTGCAGTCGCCCTCACTGCGCATGTGGGTTCAGCCAGAGAAAAAGAAGGGCGAACAGGCTTTGCGCACTTGTTTGAACACTTACTTTTTCTCGAATCAGAGAACTTGGGAAAAGGCGGTCTTGATAAACTCAGTGCGAAAATTGGCGGCTCAGGTGCAAATGGCTCGACGAGTCGTGATAGTACCAATTACTTCCAAACTGTACCCATTGATGCTTTAGAAAAAATGATCTGGGCTGAAGCCGATAAGTTGGGATTTTTCATTAATACCGTAACAGACCCTGTGCTCGCCAAAGAAAAGCAGGTGGTGAAAAACGAAAAGCGCCAGAGTGTGGATAATCGTCCTTATGGTCACAATCAATATGTGATTGATAAAAACCTTTACCCTGAAGGGCATCCTTATAGTTGGCAAGTGATTGGGTCGTTAGATGATCTGCAAAACGCAACGCTTGCTGACGTGAAAGAGTTTTTCAAAAAATGGTATGTACCTAATAATGTGGTGCTTACCATCGCGGGTGATATTGACGTAAATCAAACTAAAGCGTGGGTTAAAAAGTATTTCGATGAAATTCCTGCGGGAGAGCAAATCAATAAATTACCGCCTCAACCTGCGAAGCTCAATGAGACTAAAAAACGATTCCATATAGATAATTTTGCACAAGCGCCACTTTTAACTATGGTGTGGCCAACCGTACCTGAATATCACGATGACTATTATCCACTTCAAGTACTTTCTCAGTATTTAAGCCAAGGCAAAAATGCTCCGCTGAACAAGGTGCTTGTTGACGAGAAGAAGCTCACCAGTGATGTTTATCTTTATGGCTATGATGCTGAGATCGCTGGACAGCTACAGCTGCAGGTTATGGCATTTAATGGCGTGAACTTAAACACTGTTGCAGATGGAGTTAACGAAGCGTTCGCCCGCTTTGAGAAAGCCGGGATTTCTTCCAAGGATTTGGCGCGCATAAAAGCAGGTCAAGAAACAGAATTTTATCAAGGACTTTCAAGCGTCTTAGGTAAAGGTTTTCAATTGGCGCAATACGAAATCTTTGCGGGCGGGGCTGAATTTATCAGCCAAGATGTTCAGAAAATTCTGGGCGTTTCACAACAAGATGTAATGCGTGTTTATAGCACCTATATCAAGGATAAACCGTTTGTCGCCACTAGCTTTGTACCTAAGGGACAGCAAGAGTTGGTGTTAAGCGGCTCTACTGAAGCTAATGTAGTGGAGGAGCAAATTGTCGCGGGTGCGGAAGAGAGCTTTGATGCGTCAGTTGCGGCTGAATACGAACGTACTCCGTCATCGTTTAATCGCACGAAAGAGCCTGCTTATGGTGAATCAATAGAAATTACACCACCTAAGGTTTGGCAAAATACACTGTCGTCTGGCATCAAAATAACGGGTATTGCTAATGACGAAGTGCCATTGGTCGCGTTTGAGTTAAAGCTAGATGGTGGCATGCTTCTAGACTCAGAAGGTAAAACAGGAACCGCCAATTTACTTGCCGCAACCTTGCTTAAAGGTACGGCGGAAAAAACACCCGAGCAGCTGGAACAGGAAATTGAGCTTTTAGGCGCTTCTCTGGAGGCCAGTGCTTCTGAAACTGACATTACTATTAGCGGAACGGTATTGTCTAAGCACTACAGTGACTTAATGCAGCTTGTCACTGAAGTGATACTTTCTCCTCGCTTTGATGAACAAGAGTTTGAATTAGCTAAAGACGATACAATCAACCAGATTGAACAAATAAAAGCGAACCCTAATGCCATTGCATCGGTTGAGTTTAAAACACTGCTTTACGGAAAGGCGCATCCGTTTGCTCAAACGGTTCTTGGTGATAAGCAAACTGTAGATGACACAACGCTCGAAGATGTTAAAAAGTATTACGAGAAATACTTCACACCGTCATTGGCAAAGTTCCATGTTGTGGGAGACATCAAACAACAGGACGTTGTAAAAAGCCTAGCGCCACTTAATGCGCGATGGTTACCAAAAGATGTTACTTTTGCGAAGGTACCAGAGCCCAAGCTGCCAGAAAGCGCCCAACTCTTTTTCTATGACGTTCCTGGGGCTAAACAGTCAGTGCTTTATTTCGGCCATTCCGCCCCGAATGTTACTCATGATGATGCTTATAAAGTCAGTGTGATGAATTATCGTTTAGGCGGGGGCGGTTTCGCCTCACAGCTTATGCAGGAACTACGTGAAAACAAAGGCTACACCTATGGCATTCGTTCGTCGTTCTCTAGCGATCAATATACGGGTGAATTCACCATACGAAGCGCCGTAAGGTCGAACGTTACCTTAGAAGCAACGCAAGCTATCATGGATATATTAGCAGCGTTTGGCACAAACTATTCAGATGAAGATTTAGACGTTACGAAAGGATTTACTCTCAAATCTGGCGCTAGGGCGTTTGAAACGTTAGGCGCTAAACTGAGTATGGTTAGCGAAATCAGCGATTTTGGCTTGCCCAATGATTACGTTTTACAGCAAGAAGCTGAGGTAAAAGCGTTAACCGTGGGTGAGATAAAGCGCCTTTACGGTAAATATGTACATCCTGATAGAATGATTTATTTGATAGTTGGGGACAAAGATACCCAGTTTGAACGTTTAAAAGCGCTTGGGTTAGGGCAACCAACCTTGTTGAACCCTTAGTTCATGTTTTACGTTTTGCGAGCATTATAACGGCCGTTAATAAGATCAAAGCCCGTGTGAACAGCGTTCACGCGGGCTTTTTTATTAAAATGAGTGCTATATCTGAAATAGGCAAAATTATTGTGACCAAAAACGTGCTTAATCAACGTAACCGAATAGGGTGGTCTGTTAGTGCCTGTTAAATAACTGTGTCGTAGACCAAATACTATGTAATTGAGGCAAACGTCCTAGTTAAGCAAAGAGTTGCAGGAGACATGAGTGACGGAAAAAATAAAGGAGTCTGGGCGCCAAGAGCAAGACGTTGCCCTTAGTCATACTGAAGAAAAAGATGTACGAGATAATCAGAGCTTAAATTCTGTTTCTTTGTATGCCATTGTCCACAGGGAAGGGTTAGAAGAACTTCAGCGTCCTATGATGTCATTGTGGTGGTCTGGTGTGGCGGCAGGCATTGGCATCTCGATTTCAATTCTTGCTGAAGGAATTCTGCATCACCTCTTTGCAAACTCTCCCAATCAGTTTGTTATCGAAAACTTGGGCTATACGGTTGGTTTCGTGCTGGTGATTGTTGGTCGACTTCAATTGTTTACCGAAAATACGCTTTCGGTCATTCTTCCTTTGTTGAGTAAACCTTCGTTCAATATGGGCTTTTGCATTGCGCGCCTGTGGTTCATCGTTTTCACCGCCAATATGTTCGGCACCTTTTTGGCTGCGTTTTTCAGCTTTTCGCTGCAATCTGTTCCACCAGAGCTGGTTGAAGGGATGACCGCTATTTCTGAACATTATGCCAAGCTATCACCATCAGACGCTTTCTCATACGGCATTACGTCAGGGTTTATCATTGCCGCTATTGTATGGATGAAGCCATCGGTTAAGCATTCTCAAATATTGATGATAGTTATTTTTACTTATTTAATTGCTATAGGAAATTTTACGCACGTGATAGCCGGTTCAACAGAACTTTTCTTGTTAGCACTGCAAAATAAAATAAGCGTTCTTGAAACACTCTCACTCATTGGTGCAACATTACTAGGAAATATTGTGGGCGGAACGGGACTGTTCGCGCTGCTGGCTTATGGCCAAGTGGTAAGGGAAATCGAGAAATAGAGAAGTCAAAAAGTGACCCTTGGTGTGCAAACAGTGGTTAATTGAAATTAGCTGCGTTATAACATGCCGTTTAAGCCACTAAGGGGTTACGGTGCTTCGCTTTCTAACAGCAATAATTCTTGTCGGAAGTGCATTTTCATGTGCTTTTGCTGAATCAATCATTAAACCTATCATTTCTGAAGCGTCTGTTTCGTTACCTAGAAGCAAAATGGTGACAATAGAAGATACGGAAACTGCACGTAAATATACGTTATTTGTACAGTTGCCAAAAAGCTATAACGCATCTCCTTCCAAGGATTACCCCGTAATATACACAACAGATGCGCCTTACAGTTTTCCTATTATTGTAGGCTCTATGCGAATGCCAGTAAACGTAGGCCAAATGGAAGAAGCGGTCATAGTAGGGTTGTCTTATTCCCTAGAATCAAAAGGCGTAGAGAGTAGAGTAAGGGACTACACTCCTGCCATAGCCGATAGTTGGAAACTGGAAACCGGTCTTGCTGCTGAGTATCTGTCATTTATTAGATGAGATGTATTAACATTTATTGAGTCTACATATCGAGTAGACGCCAATCGACGGACTTTTATTGGGCATTCATTAGGCGGGCTATTTGGCGGCTACGTGCTCATGCAATCCCCTGAAACCTTTTCTAACTATGTGCTTGTTAGCCCTTCAGTGTGGTTTAATGACGATTACTTACTAACCTTAGAAATGGCTGAAACTCAATCGCCCACGCGTGTTTACATTGGTGTGGGAAGCTTTGAAACGCCTGAGTTTGGCGAGGGTCAAGATATGGTTGCGGGGAGCAAAGCATTGGCAAGTAAAATCAACGCTAAGGCAGATCAAAACATAACACTACAATTGCATGTTATCGGCGGCGCGTCGCATGCGACCGTATTTCCCACCGTTGCTATCCATGGAATAGATTGGATATTGGGAACGCCGCGCTAGTCTCGTTTCCTTAACTGATGGATTATTTTTTTATTCAGTTTTTAAACAGGCTAAGCAGTGTTAATTTCAATAAAGTGCAAAGCTCTGCGATACAAAAATACCCTTCGAGTAGAAAACGAGAAGGGCATTTTAAATAATAAACGAGTTTTACAGCGGATTACTTGTGGCGCTCACGCAACACATCAAGTGCATCGTTTAGCGACATATCGCTCGCCTGAAGCAGTACCGTTAAGTGGTACAACAAGTCAGCGGCTTCGTTTTTAAGCTCTTCTTTGTCGTGCACAGTAGCCGCCAATGCGGTTTCTACACCTTCTTCGCCCACCTTCTGCGCTATGCGCTTAATGCCTTTGTTGTAGAGGCTAGCGGTATAGCTACTTTTAGGGTCAGCGTCTTTACGGGCAGCCAATACACGCTCTAAATCTGCAAGAAACGTAAAGGCTGGAGTGTTGCCCTCAAACCAACAGCTTTCAACACCAGTGTGGCATGTCGGGCCGTTAGGGTTGGCAAGTACCAACAGTGAATCTTGGTCGCAGTCACAAGCAACGCTCACTAAATCTAGCGTGTTACCAGATGTTTCACCCTTGGTCCAAAGACGCTGTTTTGAACGGCTGAAGAATGTCACTTTGCCCGTTTCAAGGGTTTTCGCCAATGCGTCTTGGTCCATGTAGCCCTGCATTAATACCTTGCCAGACAGTGCGTCTTGCACAATGGCGGGTAGTAGGTTGTCCATTTTGTCCCAAGACAGTTTATTGCTGTTTTCGTTAGTAATGATCACGGGTTTACTCCTTCTGCTTGCGCCGTTAATCCGTGACGCTTACGCATGGCAACGCCATTGCTGGTCAACTCTGCTTTCAACTCATCAATATTGATGATGCCCTTGTGAAATACTGATGCTGCAAGCGCGCCATCTACGTCAGCCTGTTGAAACACATCCGTAAAGTGGGCAATTTCACCTGCACCACCCGACGCAATTAGCGGCACTTCACAGACATCGCGCACGGCTTTCAGCTGCTTCACATCGTAGCCTTTGCGCACGCCGTCTTGGTTCATGCAGTTCAGAACAATTTCACCCGCACCGCGCGACTGAACTTCTTTAATCCAATCGATGGTCTGCCATTGGCTTTTTTGAGTACGCGCTTCATCACCAGTGAATTTGTACACTTCGTATTGGTCGGTTGCTTCGTTATAAAAGCTGTCGATACCAATCACGACGCACTGTTGACCGTATACGTCGTGTAGCTGGTTAATTAGATCTGGGTTATTAAGGGCAGGGGAGTTAATCGAAATCTTATCCGCCCCCATTTCCAAAATGCGCCCAGCGTCTTCAATGCTTTTAATGCCGCCAGCTACACAAAATGGGATATCAATAACCTGTGCAATACGGCTTACCCAGCTTTTATCTACCACGCGAGCATCAGAACTTGCGGTAATATCGTAAAATACTAACTCGTCGGCACCTGCTTTCGCATATTGCTCGGCAAGAGGTACAATATCGCCGATGATTTCGTGGTTTCTAAATTGAACGCCCTTAACAACTTTGCCGTCGCGTACGTCTAGGCACGGTATTATGCGTTTTGCCAGCATGCGATAGCCTCCTTCACCGTGAACTTACCTTCAAGCAACGCGCGGCCTAAAATAACGCCGCCAACATTTGTAGGTTTTAGCGCTTCAATATCAGCAATACTGCCAATGCCGCCAGACGCTTGCCAGCTAACATGTGGGAAGCGGACCGCCATTTCTTGATACAGTTCGGTATTTGCGCCTTGTAGTGTGCCGTCTCGACTGATGTCGGTACACAGCACATGCTTTGCGCCCACTGTAGCGAAGTCTTCAAGTAAGCCTTCAAGGGCTACGCCAGAATTCTCTTGCCAGCCGTGGGTAGCAATCAGCTTTTCACCGGTGTCGCTAATATTGATATCAAGCGCTAACACAATGTGCTCTGGGCCGTATTTTTCTACCCAAGACTTCACAAGCTCGGGTTGTTTTACCGCCAAAGAACCAATCACTACGCGGCTTACGCCCGTTTCTAGTAATTGCGCTACTTCTTCTTCACTACGAATACCGCCGCCGGCTTGAAACTTCATGCGCTTGGTATCGACCATAGACTTAATTAGTGAAAGCTGACGTTTACTGGTGTCTTTAGCGCCTGTTAGGTCAACAATGTGCAGCCAGGTTGCACCTTGGTCGGCATAGTCGTGAACCACGTCTACTGGGTCCAGTTCGTATTGGGTTTTCTGCTCGTAGTCGCCTTGATAAAGGCGTACTACGCGTCCGTCAATAAGATCAATCGCTGGAATAATCATTATAGGTTCACAAAGTTAGTCAGTAATTGTGCTCCGGCCTCGCCAGAACGCTCTGGGTGAAATTGCACCCCGTAAAAGTTGTCTTTATTTATAGCTGCTGAAAACGTATTACCATAAGTGCAGCTTGCAAGCGTGTGCTCGTACTCAGGAACGGCAAAACTGTGCACAAAGTAAAAGTAGGTATCTTGTGGGATGCCCTTAAATAAACTTTCTTCTTTATGAGAGACTGTGTTCCAACCCATATGAGGTAAGCGCACGCCTTTTGATTCCATGCGAGCCACATGACCTGGCATTAGGTTTAAACAGTCGATGTTGCCTGTACCTTGAAAACCACCTTCAGCGCTGGTTTCAACCATAAGTTGCATGCCTAAACATACGCCTAGCACAGGTTGGGTAAGCGACTGCAGGGTTTCCACTAGCGCTTTTTGCTTAATGCTTGCCATCGCTGCTGCCGCTGTTCCTACGCCGGGTAAAAACACTTTATCAGCGTTTTTTATCACGTTTACATCGTCAGATACGTCCACTTCAACGCCTAAGCGCTCAAGGGCAAAGCGTACTGATGAAATGTTCGCGCAGCCTGTATTTACTATGACTATTTTTTGTCGCTGGCTGGTATTTACCACTGACATTACAGGGCTCCTTTACTGCTTGGTAGTGCATCGCCTTGACGGGTAATGGCTTGACGTAGGGCACGGCCAAATACTTTAAACAAGCTCTCTACCTGGTGGTGAGCATTACCTTCGCTGGTGGATAGGTGTAACGATAGCCCCATGCTTTGTGCAAGCGAGTAGAAGAAATGCGGCACCATTTCAGTAGCCATTTCACCTACCTGGTCGCGGCTAAATTCAGCCTCAAATTTAAGGTGAGGGCGGTTAGAAATATCCATGATACATTCCGCACGACACTCATCCATTGGCAACGCAAAACCAAAACGGCCAATACCGCGTTTGTCGCCTAGTGCCTTTTTAAGCGCTTCACCAAGGGCAAGCGCGGTGTCTTCTACACTGTGGTGATCGTCAATGTGCAAATCACCATTAGTAGTTAGGTTTAGCTCGAAGCCACCGTGGGTCGCAATTTGGTCAAGCATGTGGTCAAAAAAGCCCATGCCGGTTTGAATTGTCGACTTAGCTTGCGAGTCTAAATCTACGCGAACGCGAATGTCGGTTTCAGAGGTGGTACGTACCACTTCTGCTATACGTGAAGATGCAAGCAAGCTTTTCTGAATATCATTCCAGTTTAAGCTCTCGCGGTTGTACTGAAAGCTGCGAATACCCATGTTTTCAGCAAGCTGTACATCGGTAATTCTGTCACCAATCACAAACGAGCGGGTGAAATCCACTTTGCCTTGCTGTAGGTATTCTTGTACTAAGCCAAGCTTTGGTTTGCGGCATGTGCAGTTATCAGCATCGAAGTGCGGGCAAATAAGCACGTCATCGAATACCACGCCCTGGCTTTCGAAAATGGCCATCATGGCATTGTGTGGCTTGTCGAAGTCTTCTTGTGGGAAACTGTCTGTACCCAAGCCGTCTTGGTTACTTACCATCACGAGTTTATAACCAGCTGCTTTTAGTTTAAGTAGCACAGGAATAACGTTTGGCTCGAATACCAGCTTCTCTAAACTATCTAATTGCTTATCTACTGGCGGCTCTTCTACGAGTGTACCGTCGCGGTCAATAAATAAAATGGCTTGCTGACTCATGCCGCGTCCTCATTATTTTTAAATTCGTTAATTAGCTGCATTAAACGCTGGTTTTGCTCTTCAGTGCCTATGCTTACGCGTAAACAGTTTTGTAAATTAAGCTGTTTTGATTGATCGCGAATAAGCATGCCTTGGCTTACCAAGTACTGCATTAGGGCTTGCGCTTTTGCGTAGCGGAATAAGATAAAGTTTGCTCGTCTATCACCCACTAATTCAAAGCCTTCGATAGATTCCAGCGCTTCGGCTAGGGCCTCTTTTTCCCGGTTAATGGTAGCCACCTGAAGCTCAAGTAACGTTAGCGATTCAGCCGACAATGCTTGTGCAGCAATCTGCGCTACTGGCTCTGGAATGGGATAGGGCGCTATCACTTTAAGCAGAGCTTGAATGACGGGTGCCTGAGCAAGTGTAAAACCACAGCGAAGCCCAGCCAGTGCAAACGCTTTAGACAGCGTACGAAGTACCACCAAGTTTGGATAGTTGTTAATCTCATTTGCCCACGTATTGTCGGCATCGAACTCAATATACGCTTCATCTACAACAACCAGTGCTTTATCGGCAAAGTGATTGAGCACGGTTTTAATGTCTTCACGAGCAACTGGCGTACCGGTTGGATTATTTGGCGCACAGATGAAAATCACGTTAACGTCATCTTCAGCGCATACAGCATTCACGTTAAGACTGAAGTCGTCGTTAAGCGGTACTTTCTTAATGCCCACATCACAGGTTTCTGCACTGATTGCATACATACCGTAGGTAGGCGGGCATATCAGAATGCTGTCTTTACCCGGCGTGCAGAAGGTGCGAATAAGTAACTCAATGCCTTCATCTGCGCCGCGGGTAACAATAAGCTGCGATTTGTCGAGTCCTGCGTAATCAGCGTAGCCACTCACTACCGCTTCGGGCTGACATGACGGATAGCGGTTAAAGTTGCTGCTATCTACGCTGTATTCGTTGGCATAAGGTGACTCGTTGGCATTAAGCCAGTCTTGACCACCTGAAAACAAGCGACGAGCCGATTCATACGGCTTTAGCGGTACTAAATTTTCGTTAATTAGGTTATCGATAAGTGCCGACATTAGGCGTCTCCTTGCTTAAGTGCCTGCATGCGAAGTGCAACGGCCTGTTCGTGTGCATCTAAGCCCTCGGCAGCGGCCAGTGCCATAATCGCAGGGCCTAAATTACGCATGCCGTCTGCGCTTAGTTCTTGAATAGTGTAGCGACGCATAAAGTCTAATAATCCAAGGCTAGAGTAATTCTTAGCATAGCCATAGGTTGGCAGTACGTGGTTAGTGCCCGACGCGTAATCACCTGCAGATTCTGGTGACCACGGGCCTAGGAATATAGAGCCTGCGTATTTAATTTTTGGCAAATAATCACGGGCATTCTCTATTTGTACAATTAAGTGCTCAGCGGCGTAGGCGTTACTTGCTTCAATGGCTTGCTCAATGGAATCAGCCAAAATATAACGCGCATTTTCCATAGCAGGGCGTGCAATCTCAGCGCGAGATAGGGTTGCTAATTGACGTTCAACCGCGGCTTTTGCTTCTTCAATAAGTGTAGCGCTGTTAGACACCAAAATAGCCTGCGAGTCTGGACCGTGCTCGGCTTGGGAAAGCAGGTCGGCCGCTACAAACTCAGGGTTTGCGAACTCATCAGCAAGTACCAACACTTCTGATGGGCCGGCCGGCATATCAATAGCTGCACCATCAGCACGTTGGCTTACTTGCTGTTTAGCTTCAGTCACAAAGCTGTTACCCGGGCCAAAAATCTTATCTACTTGAGGAACGCTGTCTGTTCCCAAGGCCATAGCGGCGATTGCTTGGGCACCACCACACAAGAAGATCTTGTCGATGCCGCATTTTCTGGCCGCATACGCAATTTCAGGCGCGATAAGCTGTTCTTTGTTTGGTGGAGTACAAAGTAGCTTATTTTCGCAGCCCGCCACCAATGCAGGTACGCCTAGCATCAATACGGTAGAAGGAAGCGGCGCGCTGCCGCCTGGAATATAAAGACCCACTGCATCAAGGGCGGTGAAGCGCAGCTCGCATTTAACACCAGGCGTTGTGGTTAGCGCGATATCACTAGGCATTTGCGCTTCGTGAAACATTTTTATGTTGTTGAACGCAGTATCGATAGCACTTGCTACCTCTGGCGTTACCTTCGCAGCAAGAGCATCAATGTTTTCTTGTGAAAGTACAAGGCTAGTTAAGTCTGGGCAGTCAAATTTACGTGTGTAATCAAGTACTGCCTCATCGCCTTCTTTTTCAACGCGGGCGATAATGTCGCCCACGGTCTGCTTTAACTGTTGGCTATTGGCCATAGCCGGGCGGGCTAGCGCCTGTTTTTTCTCATTTACCGAAAGAGATGACCAAGTAATCATAATTGCCTGCCTTTTAGCCCATCATTTTTTCGATTGGCATTACAAGAATAGAGCTACAACCAAGGGCTTTAAGTTTCTCCATGGTTTCCCAGAACAAGGTCTCTGTAGAAACAACGTGGATAGCAACTTGTTCTTCATTTCCAGCAAGTGGTAGAACCGTAGGATTTTCAGCACCTGGAAGTAGGCTTTTCACCTGCTCTAAATACGCTTTCGGTGCGTGTAGCATGATGTACTTGCTTTCTTTTGCTAGTAATACGCCATCAACACGTGGCATTAGTCGGTTAACCAGTGTTTCTTTCTCGTCGCTAAGCTCGCCATCAGCGCGCTTAATAAGTACCGCTTTACTGCGGAAAATAACGTCTTTTTCAACAAGACCGTTAGCTTCAAGGGTTGCACCGGTAGATACAAGGTCACAGATAGCGTCAGCTACACCTGCTCGTGGGGCCACTTCCACAGAACCTTGTAGCATTACAGCCTTTGCATTTATGCCCTGTTCTTTAAAGTAGCGCTCAAGTAGGTAGGGGTAAGTTGTTGCTACTTTTTTGCCTTCTAGCGACTGGATTCCTTGATAATCCATCTCATTAGGTACCGCAATAGACAAGCGGCAGCCGCCGTAGTCTAGACGACGCAATACTTCATATTCGAATGGCTTGCCCGCAGCTTTACGCTCTAGCATTTTTTCTTCTAGCTCATTTTCGCCAATAAAGCCTAGGTCTACTACACCATCCATAACAAGACCTGGAATATCGTCGTCACGCACGCGAAGCAAATCAATAGGCTGGTTCGTAGAATGCGCAATCAGCAGGCGATCACGAATATTGAGTTTAATGCCTATAGCTTTCAGTAGAGCAATGCTGTCATCGCTCAATCGACCTGATTTCTGTACGGCAATTCGAAGTCTTTTGCTGTTACTCATTGAAACGTTCCTTACACGTTGTGTTTTAACTTTTGATTGCGCCTAAAACGAAAAACCCCCGGAAGTTTCCTTCCGAGGGTCGAGAATTTGTTTTATCTGCGCCACTGGAAGGATACATAGACCTTCCAGCACGAACCTGAAAGGTTATGCTTTGTGGTGATGGTGATGTTTCGTCGCGCAGTTAATCATTTTGAAAATTTTAATTCCTAATTTCGAACGGCTGAAACATTAGCGTTTTGAATTAGGATTTGCAAGGTTAAAGTGAACTCTTTTGGCACATTAACTCTAATTTAATGTGTATATAATAAAACAATTCGTTATGAATTAGTTTTGAACCGTAATTTTAGGCAACTCGTTGCCGATAAGTTATAGAGACAAATGCAAACTTCTGGAGGGCGTATGAGCAACGATCTACTGTTTCCCATTTTGCCTCGCAACACAAAAGTGCCGATTGAGACGGACGACCGCGTGAAGAAAGTGCAAAAGACCAAAAAGTCCGAGCATTTCAGTGAAGAAGAGCGCGATCAGTTTCAAGACGTGAAGCGAACTGAGATTATCGAAAAATCAGCTGAAAACTCGAAAGATAAAGAGCGAGGTAACAGCGAGGGTGGGCTTAAGCATATTGATATTGATGTTTAGCGAAACTTGTTAGCGTTAGGTTTTGCTCGCATTGAGTTCTTCAAATAAAGCCGCAATTTGATTCGTCACTTTGTGCTTAGGTAAGTAGAAAGGCAGCGGCATTCGCTTAGAGTGAGACTCTTTCACTTTTACCGTGGCACTTATATAACTTTCTAACACTGGCAAATCTTGCTGCTTAAGTGTCTCAATTAACTCTCTTGGAAGCTTTGCTTGGCTATTGAATTGATTAACAACAATACCCAACAAACGCAGTTCAGGGTTGTGGTCTTCTTTTAATTCCATTGCATTTTCAAGTAAACGCTCAATCGCCTGTGCCGAGAAGTCGTCGCAATCAAAGGGGACGCAAAAGCCATCAGCAGCAATAAGTGCCGCTTTAGAATAAAAATTAAAATTAGGAGGCGTGTCGATAAAAATGTTGTCGAATTCGTCTTTTAACTCCTTTAACGCGTCTTTAAGTTTAAAAATTTTGTATCGTGATTCGAGCTCTCGCTCGACTTCCGCCAACGCAGGAGAAGAAGGCATAACGAAGAGGTTTTCATAAGGCGTTGCATGCACGAACGCGTTAGGCTTCTTGGCTGTTCTGAAAATGCCAACTACTTGTTTGAACATATCGGCCACGGTAAGGCTTTGTTCTCTGGCGTTAAATCCCACGTAGTGAGTACTATTTCCCTGAGCGTCTAAGTCTACCAATAAGGTCTTATGACCCAGCTTAGCGCTTTGCGCAGCTAAATTGGTGCTAATGGTCGATTTGCCTACGCCGCCTTTTTGATTAAACACCACGATTATCATAAGAAATCCCTTCGTCAGTTGTGTTTAAAATATGCCCAATTAAAAGTGCTTATGCAAAATATTGTTTATGGTTTAATGCAAAATAAAGTCTTATACAAACTCGGCCAATGCAATGAAAGCGTTGGTGAAAGAACAAAATATTGATGTATTTTTGTCAAATCACCCTGGAAGAGACGGAACAAGAGATAAGCTTAAGGCGTTAACGGATAGGAAAGATAATCAGGCACATCCATTTATACAAGGAGAAGATGTGGTTGTTGAAGCATTTGAGCTTCTCGAGAATTGTACAAGAGCACAGTGGATGCAGATTGAGGAAAACCGTGCTCAGTAAAATGTGAGCGATATGATTCTCAAGGCAAGAAAGAGAGAAACCGTAGACTTGCTCCTTCTGCCTTGAGATTTTCAAACGTTATTTCTGTAGCATTTTGTGTTTATTAAATCTTCTTGCACTCAATAAGCCTACTGCGAAAATAAAAATTGCAAACGTAGAGGGTGCACTTACCTCAGTTGAAGAAGAGGTTGTAGCAAACGAGCTAGCTAAAATGATCTCGCCGTTGACAATAGGGTTGTTGGTCAAGTTAAACACAGGCCCGGTTAACGGCCCGCCAGCAGGGAATAGCGCATCGTAAAATGCATTTAGTGAGAAATCATCGAAAGATACTCTAACCGCGTTGCGTGATTCTGTGCAAGAGGTGTTGGAACACGACTTTTCGACTTCATTAACAAATATTCCCAAGCCAAAGTCAGCGATATTCAAACCCGCAAAGAGAGACTGATTTTCAAGTGCAGTAGCCGTTACGGTATTTCCCCAAAGATTCACTTCCACATCCACGATGTCTGATGAACCTGCTGTAGATAGATTCACGTTTGAGCCGGTCGTGGCGTTTCCGTCAATTTGCGAGACTGTGGAAAGTACATCAGCACTTAGCGTTAAAAAGCCACTTATTCCAAGTAAGTCTGAAAATAAGTCAAGATTAAGGTCGTTTATGGTTCCGCGGCCTGACGTAAAAAAGCTTGCCGGAACAAAACTCGCTAAAGACGATTGAGATTCGCCTTCAATAATGGCGGTGGATAGCGCGCCATCAAACTCTGTAACGTCGATGGGGCTGCCCAACGTACCCGAAGCATCTGCGCTTGCGCCAATGATAGTGTCAATCTGAGAATAATTTTCAGGAGCACTACCGCTGGTATGAGCTAAGTTGATAGTTGAGTTAGCGATTACAGAGACCATACCTCCTACATTACTTGTAATGGAAAGATCGACATGGACTGCATTCCCATAACTGCTGCCTATTATTGCCGCGTTAGTTGAAAAGCCTACCGTCGCCGAAGCGAACAATGCGCTCGTTAATATCGTTCTTACTACTGCTCTTATCACTTTGTTGTTTTGTGGTTGCATGATGAAACCCTCGTTTATGGCTTAGCGTGCTGCTAAGCGAGCCTTTTACAAGTAAAGCGTAGTCACGAGTGTTCAATTCAGTTATGAGGGTTTCCCCCTAAATTTAGACTTTCGTATACACGGCGGTGGTAAGAGAAGCTATGGGGAACACGACACTGCCTATTACTGTGATTCAGACAGCCTAAAGATTTAGAGCGGTAGCTGGCAGTTGTGCAGAAAAAATAAAAAGGCCTCTTGCATTCAAGAGGCCTTCGGTGTGTTGGAGCGCTAATCGCTAATATGGTTAGGAATAGTTAGGGCAGAATTAGTTTAGTTCTTTATCTACCCAAAATTTCGTGCCTTTAACAGTAGCCTGTAATGTAAGGCCACTTTCAGTCATAGTATACACTGTGACGTTACCCAAGTAGCCTTCGCCTTCTGCAGATGCACCTTTGTTACCGGCTTTCGCTGCTACATCCGCGTTACCACCTACGGTCCATCCATTTTCAATAAAGTGATTCATCGCTTTTTGTGTGTGGAAAACCATAACAATTCGGTAATCTTTTGCGCCTAAGCCAAGGCCTACGCCACCTTCGGCCATATTCATATATGTTTTTGCGCCGGTTACATTATTGTTTACTACACCGTAGCCTGTGCCCGCCGCCACAAAGAATACGTTAATGTTAGCATTGGTAAATACGGCGTAGCCGGCAGCGTCTTTTACCTGAGAGCGCGTATCGGGCTTTTCAGAATAAAGGCGGGCAAGCGCGTTATCTTGCATATCTAAAATAGCTTGTCGCTTTTCAGCAACAGTTCCGTCGCCCATCGAAGCGCACGCCGTCAAGGCTAACACGGCAGCCACAAACACAGATTTTATAGCTAACTTACTTATTTTCATGCAATTCTCCTTAGCATGTAGGTATTTTATTAACTACAGAAGAAGACCATTCTTACTGTTTCTAATTCAATAAAATACCGTTTTAATTTACGTCACATTAGTTGTACGCAAAAAACGTGCTAAGTGGTGCATTGAACATTGAAAACTATTGGTCTTACTTGCTAGTACACCTGCAAGTCGCTACCACTCAATTTCAAGCTCTAACGCACCGGGATGATCGGTTTGACCAACCATTTCTTCATACGGTGTGCTTTGACGGAGCCAAACTTTCTCAAAGGCTTGAGAGTCAAAATGCTCCCTAATCTCGTTCAAACAGTGAAACGTTTTAGGTTGTGACTTGTTGTCGCGAACCAAGGTGCGTGAGGCGCCCATACCGGTTGATGCGAGGTAATTGCCGCCTTCTAGTGACTCGATGTATAAGTTCATAGTGTAACCCTCATTAGGTCGCAACTCGTTATCGCTGCGTCTTATATCTAATTAGTCGAAAATAGCCACAATGATCATTAATTTTGTGTCATGCACGATAA
Source organism: Alteromonas sp. DY56-G5 (assembly GCF_041414725.1). Classification (NCBI taxonomy): domain Bacteria; kingdom Pseudomonadati; phylum Pseudomonadota; class Gammaproteobacteria; order Alteromonadales; family Alteromonadaceae; genus Alteromonas; species Alteromonas sp. DY56-G5. The sequence continues at coordinate 37,074 of NZ_JANHZQ010000009.1, forward strand.
GGAGCCTTACGCATTGGTTGCATTTCAAAGCAACACGAATTACCACCACTTATTCGAACATACTGCGACCCCTGCCTTTTGCATACATTTATGGACACGCTCTTTGTCCTCTAAATTTAAAAATGATCCCACTTCAAATTGCTGCAGAGGGGCTTGTAGCACAAGCTGTGGCGCACATTTTAAGCTCAAGTCTTTTTTATAGTACAAGGACGTATCAGGGCGGAAGAATTCTATGCTTATACCGGTTGAGCTAGTGACTTGAATGCTGTTTGATGAAATTAAGAGCGTCTCCCAGCGGTATGTCGCTTTAGAAACTAAATACATAATCAGCGTTAGTAACCCGACCTCCAATCCTGCAAAAGGTAATATGACCCACGCACCGGCCAGTGACCAAGCAATAGCTATCGAGCTGATAAAAAGGGCAAAAGCTGCAATAAGGTGCTTTGTCTGTTGCCATGTTGCTGAGCGGTTTGGCGAAAGATGCAGTTGCACCTGATGCTCAAATGTAGATACTTCAACCATGTTTTTTAAAATGCTGTATATGATATCTGTGTAAGTAAAACCTTATACGTAGTTGAATAACAATAGTTTGAAAATTGTACAGGTGCTAGTTGGCTGCGTACTTAAAAAAGTCATGCCGTGTAACTTGCCGTATTTTCTGCCTTAAGGACGTATGTGATTTCTCTCATCAAGCAAAACGCTGGTAAAACAGCGTTGATAGTACTTTTATTTTTATGGATCGGCAGTTTGCTAGCGCAACCAGCCCCTATTGAGCTTGTTAAAGAGTTCGGGCTTTTCAGCGTTCTTGGCGTTATTGGTGCTATATTTGCGAATGCCACTGGAGCTGGCGGTGGCGTGGTTTTCGTTCCGTTTTTTAACTACCTGTCATTTTCTGCGCAAAGCGTTGTGGCAACGAGTTTCGCCATCCAATGCTGTGGTATGACCGCGGGGGCACTAACTTGGGCCGCGTATTATAAACACCAACACAAGTATGATCAGTATTGGAAGGCATTACCCAGTGTACTGATGTTAACGGTTCCCTCGTCAATATGCGGCATAGGATTCGCTCAGTATTCTTCTCAAAGTACAAGGCTTCTAGAGCATTTGTGGGGTGGGGCCAATAACCTTCACATCGCTTTTGGTAGTTTTTCTATTCTATTAGCAATCGCAATATTTGCTTCTATTCCGCTAATGAAGCGTACCCATTTCAAAAAAGACTTACATACGAAAGATCTTTTGCTTTTACCTTTCATTGGTTTTTTAGGCGGCATTATCACCGCGTGGCTTTCGGTAGGAGTAGGAGAGTTAGTCGCTGTTTACCTCATAATTCGAGGGTTTAATGTAACTTTGTCTATTGCCAGCGCGGTTATCTTGTCGGCTTTTACTGTGTGGTCTGCATTGCCATATCACGCTTTTATAAGCGAGTCTGTGGTATGGCAGGTTGTTTTGTTTGCTGGGGCAGGTGCAATAGTCGGTGGAACGATTGCAAAGTTTGTTGTTTTAGCATTTTCGGTTCAGCGTCTAAAACTTTTTTTCGGTATTTGGGTACTAATTTTAGGTGTTACAAGTTTACCTATTCTTTAAGCCACGAGCTTGCGGCAGTTAACAGCTTAGCTCACCTCAGTTTAAAGCCTAAAAGTAACGCGACGCAGAACCACATTCTTTTTCTAAACGCTAATCTCGATAAGGAAAGATAATATGGATATCAATCCTGTCCCAAAGAAACGATATAACGTGCTTCAGCCAGAATGGTCATCTCACGCAGTTATTTATCAGGTCAACACTCGACAGTTTTCAGAGCAAGGTAATTTTGAAGGAGTGAGAAAGGGGTTATCCCACATTAAATCACTTGGCGCTGATATTGTTTGGCTAATGCCTGTACATCCTATTGGGGAAAAAAACAGGAAAGGGGAGCTTGGTAGCCCCTATGCAGTAAAAGACTATCTGGCCATTAACCCTGAATTTGGTAGCGAAGAGGATTTCAAAGCGCTGGTGGATGAAGCGCACAAGCTTTCGCTAAAAGTCATCATAGACTGGGTGCCAAATCACAGTGCGTGGGATAATCCTTTGGTTGAACAGCACCCCGAGTGGTACGCCAAAGACTACAAAGGAGATTTTCGTCCATCTCCGTGGTGGGATTGGAGCGATATCATAGAGTTTGATTATGAACACGTTGGCCTTCGCAAATACATGATTAACGCGTTGTGTTATTGGGTTGAAAAGTTCGACATTGATGGGTTTCGCTGTGATGTAGCGGGGTATGTCCCCAACGATTTTTGGCAGCAAGCAGTGCAAACGCTAAGCGCAATCAGACGAGTCTTCATGTTGGCTGAATGGGAGAATCGAGATCTTCACGAAAATGCGTTCAATATGACATACGCATGGAGTTGGAACGAGACGCTACACGAACTCGCACACGGACAATGTTCGCTGGATAGGTTGCGCAAGTATTATTCGTGGAACGAACGCAGCTGGCCTCACTCCGCTTACAGAATGACCTTTGTTAGCAATCACGATAAAAATGCCTGGGATGGCACTCAGCGCGAACAATTTGGTGATGCGCTTGAAGCCTGCATTGCGTTGTCTGTGGTAGGTGAAGGTATGCCGCTCATTCACAACGGGCAAGAAGCTGGGGAAACCAAGCGTTTAGCGTTCTTTGAGCACGATCCTATACACTGGCAAGAACATGAAATAGGCAACTTGTACCGTAAGCTAATTGCTCTTAAAAAGTCCAAAACCGTGCTAGGGAACGGAGAGTACGGGGCAAGAATGATACAGGTGCCAAACTCTAAGATGGATAAGGTTTTTAGTTTTGTACGTTGTAATGAAAATGAAAAAGTGTTCGTTGCGATTAATTTTTCAAATGAGCAGCTTGATGTAACGTTTGAAGAACCATTGTTTGAAGGTGAGTATGCGCACTGGGAGCGCGACGAAAAGAAAACCTTCGGAGCTGATTCAGTGTGTAAACTCACGCCTTGGCAGTTCGAGATATGGGTGGCATGACGGTGTGATCGTTTAGTGTCATCTTTAACTACAAAAGGTAAAAAGCACTAATGTTTTTTTTACTAAGTGAAAATTAAGGATGAACTATGACTGCGAATGATTCAGCTGAAAAAACAGAAGACCGATCGTTAAATAATCATGCAGCGCTTAAAACTTCTATTGCCAATGGTGATGTTGAAGAGGTAAAAGCGCGACTTGAAGGACACACTTTGGATAAGCTAGAAAAAGGTTATCTTATTGATCTCGCACGCTTGAGTGGTAACAGTGAAATCGAGGAAGTGATTAAGTCAACACCCGAAAGTTAGATGCTAAAGAATCTAGCTCAGATCTAATCTGAGCTAGTACAACTTAGTCATTACTCTTCAGAACTATCACTTGAGTTACTTTCAGACTTACTCTGATAACGCTTAAATTCCGTACGCGTAATTAATTCATCGTCATTTGCGTCAATATTATCAAAATCACGTGTTACACCACTTCGCGAGGCTTCAGCTTTAGTAAGCTTACCGTCGCTGTTAGCGTCCATCATCTCAAATTTACTGCGCGCAATGACCGCTTCATCTGCGATAACCGTATTATCGTGAACAACAGTATCTTCAGCGACTTTGTCAACGTTTGTCTTTTCTAAGTTTCCGTTAGCCTTCAACTCAGTCTTAGCTCTTAGTTCGTGAGTCAGCCTTTTGTCTTTCGTCGCGGCAACCACTTCATCGACATCAGTATCAACTTTTACTTCCGTTTCCATTGTACCTTCTGTACCCATACTCTCTTTCATCGATTGTACCGTTGCAAGCACGTCGTCATCGAAATGTTGAGGGTGCTTCGTTACATGAGCATTGAACTCTTTAATTGAAAGCTGCATGTCTGAATTGGTATCAATTTTGGAAAAGTGCGCATAAATCTCATCGTCGTCAGCTTCTTCTCGTGAAATATAGCCGTTGTCATCGTTATCCAAATCGGCAAATGTGGTGTCTATTTTTTCGATACCATTGCCAGCAAACGCGGCAGTAGAAAGTGCGGCGCTGATTAGTGTAGCAATTGTTAATTTTTTCATATCTAACTCCTTGGTTTTTCGGCCTCCATACTGCTTAAAAACGGAGGAGAGTATTCACATGGAGTTATTCACAGCATATGCCATTTCAATAAAATGTTTTTAGATCATTGGTTTATGTTTTTTGAATGGTTGGGTGACAACAGGCGGAATTGTGAGAACTATAGAATTTTCTGAAAAAGTTACTCGCTATTTTTGACAAAAACGGAACACGTTAAGCGGAGAATGTTGTGAATGCGAGCAACAATCGAGCTGCCGTTATTCAAGCAGCGAATTTTGTTTAGTATAAAGCCATTAGGTTTCGAATGAGTACTCAATGTTTGTTACGGTAAACGTTCGAATTTTGTGATGGTTTCTAAGCTTACTTCCCACGCAGCTTTGCTTACGCCGAAGATATGTGCAGTAGGTTTAATTAGTAGTTTCGTATCCAGACACCCAGCGGGTACGGCTAGAATGTCACCGAGTTGAGTACACGGAAGGGCTGAACCACAAATTTTACAGAAACTTTTGCTATGACGCGTGTTCTCGAGCGTGAAGTTGACTACAGCGTCAACACCCGATGCCCAAGTTAATATAGCCGAACTTGAAAACAGGTTGGCTGCGAAGGCCGAACCTGTATCCTTTTGACAATGTTTGCAGTGGCACAGATAAAAACTGTCAAAATCACCCTCAATTTTAAAAGTTACCGAACCGCACAAACAAGACCCTTTGTAATTGTTCATCAAAACTCCTTTTTTGTGAAATAACACTATTTAAAGCACCAAGACTGCTACTGTTTAGCAAGCCAATCGTAAAAATGCGCCACGCCTGCTTCTAAAAACGGTTCTATGGGACCGTGTTCTTCTTCGCCTGATAAATAAAGTGCACGTCGACCTTTCTCTAACAATAGGCAGGCTTCTTCATCTTCTACCGCTGTTTCCATATAGGCCGCTTTTTCCGCTGCAAAGTAGTCTGGCATATCTTTATAAAGTGCTTCGGGATAATAAAATTCAACGTGGTTTACACATGCGCCTGCACCCTTGGGATAAATCGTGCTGACGACAATAATATCTGGGTACCACTCAATCATAATATTAGGGTACAAAAAGCACCATATTGCGCCAAAGCGAGGAAGTGTTTGCCCAAATCGTGCCAATAATGCGTCTTGGAACTCTCTGTAACGCGGTGTTGTGCGCTTGGTAAGCTGGTCGCCTAGCCCAACTTTTTGAACTGAAAAATCATCGCCAAACGACCATTCTAAATCATCGGGTTTAACAAACTGGCGAAGCCCAGGGTGCATGGAGTACACGTGATAGTTCTCTAGATAGATTTCGATGAATGTCTTCCAGTTAAATTGATATTCCGTGGTTTCAGAACCGGCGTAAAAGAAATCGGTAAAGTCGAGATAGTCCTCAAGCCCAAGGGCAGATAAGTCCATATTAGGAGATCGCCCTCGAAATAGAAGACCGTTCCACACTGACAGTGATTCCTTTTTCAACTGACCACTAGGGGCATCCTTAAAGTGGGGCGCACCTTTAAGCTGACCTGTATTGTCATAGCCCCAGCAGTGGAGTTTACAAACTATGCTGCGTGCCCGGCCTTGCCCTTCAAGAAGTTGAGCTTGTCGATGTAAGCAAACATTGGATATAAGTTCATAGTTCTCACCCTGATTAAATAACACATAACGGTCGTTAAAGTGAGGCAGTACTTGATAGCTAAACTTCCCTGGCACCATTAGGGAATGGCCCGCATAAGCAAGCCCTCGAGAGAATGCCTGCTCGACTTCCTGCCGGCTTTCATCAGCATCAAAGTAACTTTTTATAGAAGGATGGGTAACGATTTTCATAGTTTAAAACAGGTGCTAAAAACGCAGTGCGTTGAGTCGAAATAATATAGGCGCTATGTATCACTGAATTGCTTAAAAAAATAGCAATATTTTATTTAAAGCACTATTTTTTTTAAAATATCGGAGTAGAATCCGCGCACCTTAATTTCGAAGTGATTTTCATGGACATTGGCTTCCATCACCTTGAAGAGAAGCGTCTATTAACGCTTTCTTTTTATATTGCCGGCGCATTTGTCATTATTGCGCTTGGTTTTGCCATTTTAACGAGCTCAGGCGCTATTTTATTTGATGCCGCGTACTCGTTAATCGCTTTTGTTATGTCAATGCTAACGCTTAAAGTGGCCAATTTGGTTCAACGCCCTGACGATGACCGGTTTCACTTTGGTTACACGGCAATTGAACCTACGCTAAACATGTTTAAGTCGCTTATTATCATTGCCACGTGTGTGTATGCCGTCGCGAGCTCTGTTCAGAGTTTATTAGCAGGTGGGCACGCAGCTGAGTATGGTATTGGTATGGTCTACGGTGTTGTGGCAACGGTTGGCTGTTTTAGTATCTCTCTGTACATGCGAGTAAAAGGTAAGCATTTACTGTCTGATTTAGTAAAAGTGGATTCTCACACTTGGATGATAGACGGCGTGCTAAGTGCATCCATCTTGTTCGCTTTTATTTTGGCCTACGCGTTAGAGTTGACGGAATATAGAACACTGTCGCCGTACGTTGATCCTGTTTTATTGATTATTCTTGGTTCGGCAATGTTGCCGGTGCCTTTTAAGATTTTGCGTGAAAGCCTTAATGAAGTAATTAACAAAGCGCCGCCTGAAGCTATCTCGGCGGTAATCGAGAAAAAATTCAAAAAAACGTTGGCTGACGTCCCATACGAACATGTGGAAGTGAGAATTAGTAAGCGGGGTAGGGATGTCTATCTGTTAGTCCATATTATCGTGGATGACGCATTCTCGATTGCAACGATCAGTGAGCTAGACGAAATTCGACTGAAATGCGAAGCAGAAATGCGCGAGTGGGATCCTGCAATCATCATGGACATCTTGTTCATAAAAGATCCTGAGCTTGCAGAGTAATGATACGGGGGAGTGTGAAATTTCTCGCATTCTCCCCTTACTTGGCTGGCAAAATCCTCCAAACTTTCCGATAATCAACTCTTTAAGCTAATTGAAGATGTGATGGAAACGCGACTTCCGCTATATAAAAAGCTGCTGGTAATGTACCGCATAGAACCGGGATGTCTTGGGCCGCAAGGTGCTGACTACGTCGAGGAGTTTTGTGTATTTGCCAAAAAAAGGCTAAAAGACAACCATGGTCATTGTTTGCGATGGACCATTAAGCCCCGCTACGACAAGACACTGCCAGAGCTTGAGTTCCAGATAAAAAATGCCGTACTTTCCCGTGACAATGCGGCTAAATATATGGATAGCTTTGGTATTGATATCGATGCTTTCGAAGAAGAGCTAGAGGAGTCACTCGCCGATTTGGTTGATGCATTTTTTGAACGCTGATGCGTTTAACTAAAGCCACCTTCGCATGCATTGCTATATACAATGCTAGGGAACTCGAAAAGGCATCTCAAAAGCAGGGCACAAAAAAGCCCCGCCATTTCTGGCGAGGCTTTATCATTCAGTTAAAGTGAATCAGTAACTCACCTTAATAGATCAGTTTAAAGATTTCAGTTTCTGGTAACCTTCAGCTTCTAGCTCATCATTTACGCACTCTAATACAAATACGTCTTCCGATTTGCCTTTTGTACCTTCTTCTTCAGCGATTTCTTTGCAGAACTGGGTTAATTCCGCTACCAGCTCTGCAGGTGCTTCTTCTGACGCAGCTGCAATTACAGAGAACGCCATTGCGCTTAAACCTACTAAGCCTAAACCTATAAAGCGTAAACCTTTCATAATTACCTCGTTTAATAGTTGAGTATAAACATTTACAAGCTGGATATTGCGCCTAAGTGTTAAGATTAAAAAGCTAATTTTTTTGTTCTAGAAGACAAATTCTTTTCATCAAAAATTTAACAATTGCTTTGACTCTAAAAGGCGTCATGTAGCAAATACTGACGCTAAAATGCAAACCTTTAATGGGCATTCCATAGGCTTTTTGGCATAATGCGCGGCCTAAAGTAGAAAAGTAATGACAGCGCTTAAACCATGCCCACAATTAATAACGTATTCTCTTCAGATGGCCTCCTTGCAGGTGCTATCAAGGGGTTTGTACCTCGCGAAGCTCAAACTGAAATGGCAAAGGCGGTTAAGCGCGCTATTGATACCACTAGTAGTTTAATAGTAGAGGCCGGTACAGGAACGGGAAAGACTTTCGCTTATCTCGCTCCGGCATTGTTGAGCGACGGAAAAGCCATTGTTTCTACAGGGACTAAAAACTTACAAGAACAGCTATTTCACCGCGACTTACCGCTGGTAAAAAAGGCCTTAGGCAGCAAGCGAAAAACTGCACTGTTAAAAGGCCGTTCAAACTATCTTTGTCTACACCGTGTAGCGCAGCACAGCGGCAACTCTACGCTGGTTGAAAAAGAGGTATTGGGTCAGCTTTCAGAAGTGAAACGTTGGTCTAGTACTACGAAAACAGGTGATATGGGGGAGCTTAAAACCCTTCCCGAAGATGCCCGTGTTTTACCGCTGGTTACCTCTACAGTGGATAATTGCTTGGGCCGCGATTGCCCAGATTATGAAGATTGCTACTTGGTAAAAGCGCGCAGAAAGGCGCTGGATGCTGATATTATTGTGGTAAACCACCACCTTTTCTTTGCTGATATGGCACTGAAAGACACAGGGTTTGGCGAACTTATTCCAGAAGCTGATGCGATTATTTTTGATGAGGCTCATCAAATTCCCGATATTGCCAGCGATTACTTTGGCGAGTCACTTTCGACAAGACAAATTCACGATATTGCGAAAGATATCACGCTGTTGTTCAGAACAGTGCTAAAAGATGCTGGTCAGCTAGATAAAGCGGCTGACAAATGCAGGATGATTGCCTCTGACTTACGGTTATTATTCCCAGATACGGCTGAACGCGGCAACTGGGCTGAGGCGTTAGACCGTGACGACGTACGCATGCAGGTGGGCAAGCTGGCCGAAGCGCTGGGTGTACTGCATGAAGTGTGTAAGCTACATATTGGCCGCGATAAAGATTTAGACAACATGTATGAACGTGTTGTGGCTGCAAGAGAGCAGTTAGATGCGTTAAGCGACAATAAGCAAGAAAATGTAAGTTTGTGGTATGAAACTACTCAGCGCCACCTCATTATGCATTTAACGCCCTTATCAATTGCCGCTAAATTCAGACGTTTCGTATCATCGCCGCCGCGCGGGTGGATTTTTACCTCGGCAACCTTAATGGTAAACGGCGGTTTTGATCACTTTCAGCGCCGCATGGGCTTAGAAGACGCAGAAACGTTAGGATTAGATAGCCCGTTTAATTATCCTGAACAGGCCATGCTTTGCGTGCCCCGATATTTACCAGAACCAAACAGCTACGCTATGCGTGAAACTTTGCTAGAAACAGCCAAACGGCTAATCAAAGCAAGTCGCGGGAGATGTTTCTTGTTGTTTACTAGTCACGCTATGCTTCGAGAAATTGCGCAGAAGCTAGAAGATGAGATAGATAATCCGCTACTGGTGCAAGGGACTACCACCAAGCAAGCATTGCTGGATGCGTACCTTGCAGATGAAAAAGCGGTATTAATGGGCACAGGCGCGTTTTGGGAAGGAGTAGACGTGCGCGGCAACGACTTGGTTTGCGTGATGATTGATAAGCTGCCCTTTGCGTCACCTGATGACCCGCTGCTTCAAGCCCGTATGGAAGATGTAAAAAAACGTGGAGCAAACCCGTTTGGTGTTATTCAAATTCCCCAAGCTGTTATTACGTTAAAGCAGGGCGCGGGAAGACTCATCCGAGATCCTTCAGATAAAGGCGTGCTGGTTATATGTGACAATCGATTAGTGACGAAGCCTTACGCCAAAACCTTCGTCGGAAGCTTGCCAGATATGAAAAGAACAAGAAGCTTGGACGAAGTGGAAAAATTTTTAGCCGGCATTGATGAAGCCTAAGTTAAAGCACTGAAAAAGCGGTAAGCGTGTATTACGCCATTAGCCCCGTTTTCAGCTTATATGAAATAAGAGATAAACATGAACATTTTAGCTATAGATACCGCAACCGAAGCTTGTTCGGTTGCGCTTCAATTCAAAGACACCGTCATAACGCGTTTCGAGATATGCCCTCAGCAGCATAGTCAGCGACTTCTTCCTATGGTCGATGAGGTGTTAAAAGAAGCAAAGGTTTCGCTGGGCGACCTAGATTTACTGGCCTTTGGTCGAGGCCCAGGCAGCTTTACCGGTGTTCGCATAGCGTCGGGAATGATTCAAGGTTTAGCGTTAGGGACAGGCTTAAAAGTAGCGGGCGTGAGTACGCTTGAAGCTATGGCGTTTGAAGTAGCGTCTAAAACTCAGCACAAAGATGCATTGATTGCCGTCGCGTCTGATGCGCGTATGGGGGAAGTGTACTTCGCGGTTTACTCTCAGTCGCAAAATGGGCTTGTACTTTGCGTTGAAGAGCAAGTTTGTCCGCCCGAAATGGCTATTGAACAGCTAAAAGTACTTAGAGAAGAAAACGGCGCGGCTGTGATTGCAGCTGGCACCGGCTGGTCTGCCTACGAGGAGCTTGATAACTGGAAGTCTGAAGTATGTGGTGAGGTAGCGTCTGACATCACACTTCCAAACGCGCAATACATGCTTAAACTTGCAACAGATGCACATAGTAAAGGCGAAGTATCTGATGCTGTGAATGTAGAACCTGTATATCTGCGCGATAAAGTTACGTGGAAAAAATTACCAGGCAGAGAGTAACGACACGCTGCCAAATATTGGGCGCCCATTACTAACAATAAATAAATCGAGCAACGGGAAAAGAGGAGCGAGTCTTAAGGTTAAAGCTCGCTTCCCAATGGTACGATTCTTGCCTCAGTTAACTCTGTATGATTATCAATAATAATTTCGCCGTACCGTCTTCCGAACCTTCGCAAGGCCGTGTCGCTAAAATTAACAAAGACCCTGAACAGCAAAGTAAAGGGCAAAGCGAATCGTCTGCTAGGGCGATTGTTGTTGCGCCCGACGAACAGGGAACGGATAACGCCAAAGCGTACCAACAATTCATTCGTGAAGATGGCAACACGTATTCTCAAAATGCCATAGCGTCATACACAAGCTTTGAAAAGCAGCAGCAACGCGAGTCTATTCAATCTATGTTCGGCGTGGACATCTACGCGTAGTTCAATTCCAAGCACCATAATTCACACCGTAGATAAATTTAACAAATTGTTAAAACCCGCTGTTTATTTTGAACAAAAGCCTACCGTACATACTCTACAAATTGTTGGTTGGGATGATCTATCTCATTTAAGCGACATAGTGTTTGAACGGCAGTGGTTGTCCATTCGTATAAATGCTAATGTTTGGTTGTTGGTATTCGGTTTTTCTTTTTCTCATAAAGAGATACATGAAAGTAGAGGCGGGTTGTAATCGAAATTTCACTGTATTTTTTAAACAACCCAGTGCTTGTAGACTGACTTTTATTCAAACGCAGCATTTTCTAGGATTTATAGGAGCTCGTCGATGTCTCGGTATTTAGTTTTACTTACAGTCTTTTTATTTGCGGGCTGCACAATAGTCCCAGATAGCATAGAAGTGCCTGAAGGAACGCAGCTAGTTAGCTATTCGAAAGCGGTTACGTCGGGGGCGAACGCGCAAGGCCAAAAGGCCAGATGGGGAGGAATGATTGTTGGTGTTGAAAATAAGCCCAACAAAACGTTCATTGAACTCGCTCATTTTCCGCTAAATCATTATGGCAAGCCTTCAACAAATGGAGAGACGTCGGGTCGATTCAAAGTACAAATTGATGGCTTCGTCGACCCAATTGTTTTTGAAGAAGGGCGTGCGGCAACGTTTCTAGGTACAGTTACCGCTCCAACTGCGGGCATGGTGGGTGAGCAGCCCTACATTTATCCCACGATCATTGCCGATGACTACCACATGTGGAGGAAGCAAGAGGTTTATGATGTAAATACTTACTTCTTCAATTACCACACAGGTTGGTATTCACCCTTTTATCGCTTCAATGGCCCTTGGATGTATCCGCATTTTAATCGAACGCGCGTAATTCGTTACGAAAATGCGCCGAGCAAGGCCACGCTTCCTTCTAAATCTAAGTCTACACGAAGCAAGACAAAAGCAACGATACAGCCCGCAAGGCAGGATAAAGCGAAGTAAAAATCTCATCATGGAGGCGGCAAAATATTGCCGCCTTTTTTTTATTTTTAGGACGGTCATGGAAAGCGCGCGGCGATTTATTGCCGCAAAGGATGAAAGATGATTGAAACAGAATTTAACATTGGGGCATTACATTTAGCTGCGTTAGATAATCAAGGTGTCGGCAAAGTCGTACTTGGTTTACACGGCTACTTGGATAACGCAGAGAGCTTACGGCTGTTAGCGCCATACCTTCAAACTCACCGCTTTATTGCGCTAGATTTAGCTGGTCATGGTCGTTCTGGTCACCGTGCACTAGGCGCACATTACAATCAAGCTGATTACCTGCAAGACCTTTATGCGCTAATAGAATCTCAAGCGTGGGAAGAAGTCATTTTATTAGGACACTCTCTCGGCGGAATACTAGCGAGCCTTTTCGCCGCACTTTTTCCGGAAAAAGTCACTGCTGTAATAAGTATTGATGCTTGTGGGCCGCTTACCGAAACTGAAGAAACAACCGCAGCACAAATGCGTGACGCAATAGTGAGTCGTCACGCGAAGTCGCGAAATAAACTGCGAATCGTTGATTTAGACGACGCAGTTAAAGCCAGGTGCAAGGTATCCGATATTCCTGCCGAACACGCGCGTTCTATTTTATCGAGAAATTTAACCCAAGATGCGGGGGGACATTGCTTCTGGTCGAGCGACCCGAAGCTTCGTACAAAATCTACACTAAGACTCACAGAAAAGCAGGCAGAATCGCTAATGCGTGCTATTGTATGCCCAATTCTTTTTATTGGTGCATCTAACAGTTTTAAAAACCTTGAGACTGTTTTCCCCAATCGCAAGGGGTGGTTTTTAAATGCGCAATACGAACAATTAGTAGGCGGTCACCATATTCACATGGAAAATACTGACGATGTAGGGGTATTAATTCGTCATTTTGTTGAGCAATTGTAAATTGTGCCGTTTATTTTTTTTTACACATCCTATACTATTCGCAAGTTATCAGACCAGTTATATAAGTGCAGCTCCCCATGCGCTTATAAAATAGTATAAGAATAAAGTAGAGGAGGTTTTGGTGGAAAAAACCTGGCTTAAGCATTACGACCCTCGCGTTTCCGCAGAAATTGATGCCGATCGTTACGCATCTGTAGTAGACATTTTCGAGCAGTCGGTAAAGAAGTTCAAAAATAAAGAAGCCTTCATAAATATGGGGCATTCAATCACGTTTGAAGAGTTAGATACCTTATCAGCTCAATTTGCTGCTTATTTGCAGGCAAGCGGACTAAAACGCGGTGATGCTGTGGCAATTATGATGCCCAACCTTCTTCAATACCCTGTTGCCATGTTTGGTATTTTGCGCGCAGGGATGGTTGTGGTTAACGTAAACCCTCTCTATACAGCTCGTGAGTTAAAGCACCAACTAAATGATGCTAATGCGAAAGCCATCGTTATTGTTGAAAACTTCGCGTGTACTCTAGAAGAAGTCATCGCAGATACAAATCTACAAGAAGTCTTTCTGACCGCTTTAGGCGATATGCTTCCGGCACCTAAGCGCTGGATCGTGAACGCAGTAGTGAAGTACGTTAAAAAGATGGTGCCTTCGTTTAATCTTCCTGAAACGACATCGTTTATGTCGGCGGTTAAAAAAGGGCAATCTCTTGAATATAAACGCCCAGACATCGATAGCGGCGATTTAGCGTTTCTTCAATACACAGGTGGCACGACTGGAGTTTCTAAAGGTGCCATGCTTACTCATCGCAATATGGTGGCTAATCTTGAGCAGGTCTCGGGAATTTTAGAAACAGTGATTGAAGAAGGCGAAGACTTTGTTGTTACCGCGCTTCCGCTCTACCATATCTTTGCGCTACTGGCGAACTGCTTGATGTTCGTTAAATACGGGTGCCGTAACTTGCTTATCACCAACCCGCGTGACATGCCGGCTTTTGTAAACGAACTTAGCAAATATCCGTTCACCATTTTACCTGGTGTAAATACCTTGTTTAATGGCCTGTTAAATACGCCTGGATTCAGCGAACTTGATTTCAGCAAGTTTAAGTTTGGTTTAGGCGGCGGTATGGCTGTTCAACGTCCCGTAGCAGAAAAGTGGGAAAAGGTCACCGGTACAGTGCTTCTTGAAGGATACGGGCTAACAGAGTGTTCGCCTGTGGTAGCGGTTAACCCACCACAGATTGAAGCTTATAAAGGCGCAATCGGTATGCCTGTTCCTTCTACAGACATTAAGCTTCTTGATGACGACGGTAACCGTGTCGAAAAGGGCGAGCCTGGTGAAATGTGGGTGAAAGGCCCTCAGGTAATGAAAGGATATTTGAACCGACCAGAAGCGACAGAAGAAATTCTAAAAGACGGTTGGTTAGCCACAGGTGACATCGCTACGGTAGATGATGAAGGTTACTTCTATATTGTTGACCGTAAAAAGGATATGATCCTAGTTTCAGGCTTTAACGTGTTTCCTAACGAGATTGAAGAAGTGGCTGCAATGCATGAAAACATTGTTGAAGCAGCTGCGGTTGGGGTTCCTCATGAAGTCAGTGGTGAAGTTGTGAAATTATTCGTAGTTCGAAATAGCGACTCACTTACTGAAAAAGACGTTATCGCGCATTGCCGTAATCACTTAACGGGTTACAAAGTGCCTAAGCAAGTTGTTTTCAAAGACGACTTACCAAAAACCAATGTAGGTAAAATACTGCGTCGGGAGCTTCGAGACTAATTTCGTTGAAATAGTTTTGTGAAAGCCGGCGTAAGCCGGCTTTTTTATTACTGTGCAAAAATATGCAATATCAATTAATTACAACATCTGAACAACTCGAAAAAGTGTGCACTGCCGCACAGCGTCAAGAGGCGGTAGCCTTAGACACCGAATTCGTAAGAACGAAAACCCTCACTCCTCATTTAGGCCTTATCCAGCTCTATGATGGCCATCAGCTGGTACTCATTGATCCGCTCGCCATAGACAATATGCAGCCATTTATCGATCT
This sequence comes from Alteromonas sp. DY56-G5, assembly GCF_041414725.1. Classification (NCBI taxonomy): domain Bacteria; kingdom Pseudomonadati; phylum Pseudomonadota; class Gammaproteobacteria; order Alteromonadales; family Alteromonadaceae; genus Alteromonas; species Alteromonas sp. DY56-G5. The sequence continues at coordinate 52,227 of NZ_JANHZQ010000009.1, forward strand.
CATGGAGAATACCGAAGTCGTAAAAGTACTGCACTCGTGTTCTGAAGACATTGAGGCGTTCCTTACCGCTTTTGATACCGTACCAACGCCTGTGTTCGACACGCAGCTTGCGGGAAGTATTTTGGACATGGGACCGTCACTTGGCTATGCAAAGCTTGTAGAGTTGCTGTGTGATATCAGTTTGGACAAAGGGGAGTCGCGAACCGATTGGTTAGCCAGACCACTACGTGAAGCGCAGCTTAGCTACGCAGCGAATGATGTGCTGTATTTACTGCCTTGCTACCAACAGTTAGCCAGTAAAGTACAAGAGGCGGGGAAAGTGCACTGGATTTACCAAGAGATCGCTTTGCTAGTTGATAAGAAGCGCGCTCAAATGCCTGAAGATTTTGCGTACTTAAGCATTAAGAATAACTGGCGATTGAACAGCGAGCAGCTCACCGTATTACAGGCACTAGCGGCATGGCGCTTGAATACCGCACGAAAAAAAGATCTGGCCCTAAACTTCGTGTTCAAAGAAGGGCATTTGTTTGAAGCGGCGCAGCGTCTTATCGATAGTAAATCTGGCCTTTCGCGTATTAACGGCGTGAATCATCAATCGGTACGCCGCTACGGCGACACCATCATCACGCTAATTGAAGAGGCGAGAGCAAAGTACGCGCAAACACCAGAAAAGCTCAGACTTCCGGTTGTGCTGCGGTTAATTGATATCGCCAAGTACAAAAAAACGCTGGCCGAGCTTAAAGTTATCAGCGACCAGATAGCGAAAGACAATGCTGTAAATAGTGATGTTATTGCCTCTAAAAAACAGCTGAATCAACTGTTAAAATGGTACTGGTTTTCGGTTGATGAGACCCGCGTGCAGGGACTAATGCCCGATGTACTGTCGACGTGGAGAGAGCCATTGTTTCGCTCTCACGTAACTCGTCTACTTGGCGACGCTCCGGCCCAATAGTGCCTTAAAAGCAATATGGGTGAGCAGTATTGGCGAGAGGTGTATGTTCTCTGGCCAATTCAATCTGCATAGTGACCCCAAAAGAACTAAACAAACGAATTAAGAAAGAGTAAAAATTCTATGTTATGCGCAGTTTATAAAACGCGAAAGAAAGACGGCATGTATTTGTACGTGCCAAAGAAAGACCATTTTGAAGACGTGCCAGAGCCGCTTATGGCAAAGTTTGGTCGTCCAGAGCTAGTGACTATCATCGCCCTAGAAAAGCGCGAGAAACTTGGCATGGTTGATAAGCAAAAACTTATCGACGAGCTTAATGAAAAAGGCTTTTACCTTCAAATGCCGCCAAAAGAAGATAACTTGCTAGAGCAACACCGTGAATCTCTTGGGCTGTCAAAAACGCCCGATAAGAAGTTTTAAATTTCCATGTTATTAAAGACTCTAAACCGCTTAGTTAACCGAATTACCTTTATAGCTAAGCGTAAAAACCGTAGCTTATTTCCTCAACCGCGCAATATTGCCCTAGTTTTATCGAGTATAACCTTAAGCTTTTCACTGACAGTTCATGCCGAAAATCAGCCAAGTAATGACAGTGGGCTTAGTGAGACGGGCTTCAAAAGCTACGTTGCTCAACTGAAAAAAGAAGCGGCCGAAAAGGGCATAGATAAGACTAAATTAGATTTAGCGTTTGCTGACATTACTTTCAGGCCCACGGTGGTCAAGTCTGACAAAAGCCAGCCAGAGAAAAAAATTACGTTAGATGATTATCTAGCAACGCGAGTACCCGACTGGAAAGTGAAGCAGGCGGTTGAGCAGTACAATGAACACAAAGTACTGCTTGACGAAATTGCTCAAAAATACGGGGTTCAGGCCCGCTTTATTGTTGCGCTGTGGGGTAATGAGTCTAACTTTGGTAAAATTCAGGGCAACTTTAGTGTGCTGTCTGCACTGGCATCTTTGGCGTATGAAGGGCGAAGAGAAAAGCTGTTTAAAGACAATTTTTTTGCGGCACTTCAGATTCTAGATGAAGGGCATATCTCTGTAGAGGCGCTTAAAGGCTCTTGGGCCGGTGCGATGGGACAAACACAGTTTATGCCCATATCCTTTCTAAATTACGCAGTGGACTACGACGGCGACGGCAGAAAGGATATTTGGGGGACCAAGGCAGACGTATTTGCGTCAATCGCCAACTATCTATCATCTGAAGGTTGGGATAGTGAAGGGACGTGGGGACGCCAAGTAATACTAACCAAACCAGTACCTTTTTCAGGGTTAGCGAAATCTAACATGAAGCCGTTGGCCTTTTGGCAGCAGAATGGCGTCAAGCGCTACAACGGAAATGAACTCCCCAATGCAGAAATCAGTGCATCGCTTATTATGCCAGATGGTGAGCAAGGCCGAATTTACTTGGTGTATAACAATTTTCACACACTGATGAAGTGGAACCGCTCGTCTTACTTTGGCGTTTCGGTTGGGTATTTATCAGAGCGGATAAAAGGAGGTTACTAATGGCTTATCGTCACATCGATTCTCAAGGCAATGAAATATCACTACCCGTTAGTAAAGTAGTGTGTATAGGTAGAAATTACCTCGACCACATTCAAGAAATGAATTCTACCGTATCTGAAGCACCCTTGCTGTTTATGAAGCCAAAGGCTGCCTTATGTTATATGCAGAAGCCTATTGCCATTCCTACCGACAAAGGCGAGTGTCACAACGAGCTTGAAGTCGCTGTGCTGCTAAAATCATCATTGAAGAATGCGAGTGTAGATGACGTAAAAGCCGCGATATGGGGTATTGGACTTGGTCTCGATTTAACCCTTCGCGAGGTTCAAGCCGAGCTTAAAAAGCAAGGCCAGCCTTGGGAAAGAGCGAAGTCTTTTGATAACAGTGCACCGCTGTCAGGCTTTGTGCCGTTAAGTGAAATAGAAAACTTGGAAGACCTGCGTTTTACCTTAACCATAAACGGGGTGGTTAGACAGCAGGGACATACCGAGCTGATGCTACACAAAATCATCCCACTTATCGCTCATATGTCATCTATATTTACGTTAGACAGCGGCGACGTGATCCTAACGGGCACGCCCAAAGGGGTAGGTAAGCTTTGCTCGCAAGATACGATTGTTGCAACGCTAGACAATCATTTAACTGTGGAAACCGAGGTAATAGCAGAATGACAGCCGCGTTTTGGGAAACCAAATCTTTAGAAGAGATGACCCAAAAGGAATGGGAATCACTTTGTGATGGATGTGGTAAATGTTGTCTGCAAAAATTTATCGATGATGACGCGGTAGAAGAATACGAAGTCACCGATCATATTAACGATAATGAGAAGATTCACTATACCAATATTGTGTGTACGTATTTGAACACAAAAAAATGTGAATGTACCCAATATGAAAGGCGAACAGAGCTGGTGCCTGATTGCGTGAAGCTGACAAAAGAGAATCTGAAGGATATCTTTTTTATGCCTAATAGCTGCACCTATCGCCGTCTTTATGAGGGAAGGGGCATACCATCGTGGCACCCATTGTTAAACAAAGGGAAGAAGCACGTGATGCACGCAAAGGGCATGTCGGTACGCAATAAGACTGTTTTTGAAACCGATGTGGATTTAAATAATTTTGAAGACTATATAGCCATTTGGCCTTTAGAAGACTTAGATTAACGCGCAGAACGCGCGTTAATCGCCATTAACAATCGCATAAAGCAACGCATCGCGCCCGAATACACGTTTGCGACAAAGCCCTTCTTTTGTACCACCAATTCGCTCTGCTACACGTATGCTTGCCTTGTTGTTAGGCTCTATAAAGCATTCTAATCGATGCAAATTCATTTGAGAGAACGCAAGCTTCTTCAAGGCTTCACAAATCGCGGTAGCTAAACCTTTCCCGCATGCGTCTGGTCTGAGCCAGTAGCCAAGATTAGCGGTAAGGTGCGTGTGGTGAATATGATTGATAATGCCCATACCTAAGCACTTTTCGTCGTGCATTAGCAAGTAGGTAAGTCCATAGCCTGTATCTCGGGCCTTTTCCATGTTGGCGATGCACTGCTTGGAGAGTGCAGGCGTAACAGGGCAAACCGCTGAACCAAACCAAGGTTTTACGTGATGGATAGACTGTTGCCCAGCCTCACAAAGCGCATAGCAGTGTTTCTCCGCAATGCGCTGAATGCTAATCGGGCCTTGCTCAGTATGTATAGGAGGCAGGCGAGAGGGCAGAATGGATAAGTCGATCAAAAGGGTTTCTTATCCAATAATCGACATGCAAACACAATAGCGAATACAGCAAAGTAGGCAGCAAAAATAATCTGCATCCACTCAGCCATTCCCATAGACAAAAACTGCCATGAATCTTCTAAACAGTCACCTTCAGCAGCAAATACAGCGGGTAGCCACTCGTGAAGTTGTAACCACGAAGGGAAGTTTGGCACAATTTCGCAGCTGGCAAAAAATGGGTTCGCAGCATTGAGAATGCCAACGTGTTCTTTGGCAATTAAGAAGCCCCATCCTGCAGATACAGCCCAACCAGCGAAACCAAGCATGCGTGTAAAGCCATTGTTTTTAATAACGACAATAAGTGCTGACAAAACAATACCGTACATGGCGGTTCGTTGATAAATGCACATAATGCACGGCTTTAAACCCATGCCATACTGAAAGTAAAGCGCAGCAATTTCTAATGCCAATGACGTGGCGAAAAGCACAAGCCATGAAGACTTGTGCTCTGCCCATTGGCTAATGCTGTGAATGATTCCGCGCATAGACTAGTGACCTACCGCTTGAGCACCCGCTTCAGCAGCGGTGTGGTGTTCAATGAGGTGCATGTCGTAAAGCACCTGAGTAGCATCAGCAAGTCCAATGTAAGTTGCTAACAAACCAACGATGGTCAGCACGATGGTATATGGCAATGCCATCATAACCATACGGCCGTACGACAAACGAAGCAGTGGCGCGATGGCTGAGGTCAGCAAGAATAGGAAAGCAGCTTGACCGTTTGGTGTTGCCACGCTTGGTAAGTTGGTTCCCGTATTGATTGCTACAGCAAGCATATCATACTGGTCACGTGTGATTTGACCGGCCTGTAGAGCCGCTGTGACTTCAGTGATATAAACAGAGCCCACAAACACGTTGTCACTCACCATCGAAAGCACACCGTTAGCAAGATAGAACATAACCATTTGCGTTTCGCCTTCAAACGACAGTACCCAATGGATTACCGGCTGGAAAAGGCCTTGGTCAATGATAACGGCTACTACACCAAAGAATACGCAAAGTAATGCGGTAAATGGCAGTGCTTCCTCGAACGCTTTTCCAAGTGCGTGTTCTTCGATAACACCGCTCATAGAAGTAGCAAGTACAATAACTGACAGACCAATAAGGCCCACTGACGCCATGTGTGTAGCAAGACCAATGATTAACCAAACACCTATTAGTGCTTGTACTACCAGCTTAGCGGTTTCACGCTTACTGCGGCCCTTGTCCATATGGTCGTTATAGTCGACCAAAATCTGTCTTACCGCTGCAGGTAATTTTGCGCCGTATGAAAACATACCGGTTTTTTCCAGAATTACGGTAGTAAGTAATCCAAATACGAATACTGGGATAGTAACAGGTGCCATACGGATGAAAAATTCAACGAAGTCCCAGCCAGCCTTGTCTGCAATAATCAGGTTCTGTGGTTCGCCTACCATGGTCATAACACCACCAAGGGCAGTACCTACGGCTGAGTGCATCATAAGGTTGCGTAGGAAAGCTCTGAAGTCTTCTAAGTCGTGGCTTCCCAGCTCGTCGTCGCTTGTGTGGTCGTGATCAGAATGAAACTCCTTGCCCGACGCTACTTTGTGATAGATTGAGTAAAAGCCTAGACCGACGCTGATAATTACAGCAACTACCGTTAATGCATCGAGAAACGCCGATAGAAATGCAGATGCAAAAATAAATGATAGGGATAAAATTAACTTGTTGCGAACCTTAATCACTAATTTGGTGAACAAGTACATAAGCAGGTCTTTCATGAAGTAAATGCCCGCTACCATGAATACCAGTAGCAATAGCACTTCTAAGTTAACTTCAATCTCATGCATCATATGGCCAGGCGATGTCATGCCTATAAACATCGCTTCGATGAGCAACAGGCCGCCTGGTTGAAGCGGGTAACATTTCAATGCCATCGCTAAGGTAAAGATGAATTGGATTACAAGCGTCCAGCCCGCTACATATGGGTCCACCATAAAGATGAAGGGATTAACAATGAGAAAGGCAATAATGGTTTTTTTATACCAGTCGGGCGCATGTCCCAGGAAATTCTTATAGATCGCCGCGATCATTGAGGTTTGCATGAGTTCCTGTTCCTTTTACAACAAAGCACGCATTTTTGCGCATCTTTATACTGTGTAGTTCCGGTTATTGCATACATAAACTGCTGGCGCTATGCGATTTATTTCGCCTTACCGCGGTTTTGCTGCTGTCATTATAGTCGGAAATTAAGCGTACATGATATTAACGTCTTGAGAAAGCAATTCACAGACCCCACCATGTGAAAGTCACTGAATATTTATCACTTTTTTTATGATAGTTATCATTGAATTTGAAAATACGTAATATTTCGAACATAAAATGTACAAGCAGTGTTTAATGGTGTTTGAAATAACACTTTAATTTTAACAAGTTGTTAAAAGCTTTAGTGGACGAGGCATAATTCATTGTGATAATAAAACAGCATCTGGTACAATCAGTTGCAAAATAACAATAACGTGCAGGCGATTAGTTATGATTTATAAGGCACAGAGTCCAGCTGGATTCGCCGAAGAATATATTGTTGAATCTATTTGGAGTGGAAGATTTCCACCTGGCACCATTTTGCCTGCAGAAAGAGAGCTTTCTGAGTTAATTGGTGTAACGCGTACTACACTGCGTGAAGTACTTCAGCGTCTAGCTCGTGATGGTTGGTTAACAATTCAACACGGCAAGCCGACCAAGGTTAACAATTTCTGGGAAACGTGTGGGTTAAACATTTTAGAAACTCTCGCTCGTTTAGACCAAGAAGGGATCCCTGAACTGGTTGATAATTTATTAGCAGCGCGCACTAATTTAAGTGCGGTTTTCATTCGAGGCGCAATTCGAAACAACCCTCAAGAGTCTGCTGCAATTATTGCCCGTTATAAAAATGTGGAGCAAGAAGGTTTAGCTTTTGCCCAGTTCGACTATCAAATGTCACATGACTTGGCGTTAGCGTCTAACAATAACGTATTTGTTTTGATGATGAACGGTTTCCGTGGTTTGTACTCGCGTATTGGTGGCTATTTCTTCTCGCACCAACAAGCACGCGACGTGGCAAACAAGTATTACGCAGACTTGCTTGATGTTGCTGAGAAAGGCGAATACGACCGTGTCCCTGTAGTAGTTAGAAAGTACGGTATAGAAAGTGGAAAGGTGTGGCTTGCTATTCGTGATGACATGCCTAAGGATTTGGTCGACTAAACACTAGGATGCCAAAGGCTGTTGGTTTCCATACGACGGCTTTTACAATAAACAACAAAAGCGCCGCATTATTTCTGAATATGCGGCGTTTTTTTATCGCTTTCTACTAACGCTCGTTGGTGAATTTACAGCGATGAAACACAGTTTCACATATCTTGTAACATTTTAACCCTTACTTAGTCTCATTCGCGTTAAGTAACGCTAGACCCTAAATCGTAATTATATATACTCACTTTACTTATAAACTTCGCTTAGTTTAGCTGCTTTCTTAAATCTTCAATGATCAAAAGTCGATTGTCTTCAATCGCTTGGCGGTAAACAAAGCGCCAATAAAAGTGCACAACAGGAATTATAATGAAATATCTATGGATAGCACTTGCCGCAGGTGGCTTGGTAGCAGGCTGTGGCGTCGAAAATAAAACTGAAAATCCTCAACAAATAGCTGAAAGTGCAGCGCCATCCGTTATGCTAAATACTCAAGTAAGTGCGCCTGTGGCGAAAAAAGTGCCGCATGAAATGACTGCACATGGTGTCACCCGTAATGACAATTACTATTGGATGCGTGATGACTCCCGCACCGATGAAGAGATATTGTCCCATTTAGAACAAGAAAACAGCTATGTTGAGACTGTTTTGGCTCCTCTTAAGAAAAACCGAGAAGCGCTTTATGAGGAGCTCGTGTCTCGGATTGAGAAGGACGACTCAACCGTTCCCGTTCTCGACAATGGTTACTGGTACTACACCAGCTACTCAGGTGAAAACGAGTATCCTATTTATTTAAGAAAACCTTCACTTGACGCTGAACCGCAAGTATTGCTTGATGCAAACCGAATGTCTGAAGGGCATGATTATTTCAGTATTGGCAGTTATGCGGTGAGCAGCAACAACAAGTTGCTTGCATATTCTGAAGATACGCTTAGCCGACGCATCTACACTGTGTATGTCAAAAGCCTAGAGAGTGAAGAAAAGCTTGATGACGTATTAGAAGGTACATCTGGAAGTGTAGTTTGGGCGAACGACAATACCCACCTCTTTTACGTGAAGAAAGACCCGCAGACTCTTTTGGGATACCAAGTCTATCGCCATAAATTGGGCACGTCTCAAAGCGAAGATGTTTTAGTTTATGAAGAGAGCGACCCTACCTTTTATACCTATATCAGTAAAAGTAAAGACGATAGTGTCATATACATTCACCATGACAACACCGAAAAAACAGGTGTGACTTTGATTGATGCGAATAACCCAACGTCTCAAACAAAAGTATTCTTGCCCATTGAAGACGGACAAGAATACAGTGTAGCAAAAGCGAGTGACGGTTATTTTGTGTTGACCAATATTGGTGCGAAGAATTTTAGAGTGATGAAAGCACCATTAGGCGCCACTAACGATGTGTCGAAATGGCAAGAAGTGATTGCACATCGTCCAGACGTTTTCCTTCAAAGTATTGAAGTAATGAACAACCACTTAGTGGTTAAAGAAAAAGAAAACGGCATGCTGCGCTTAGTCGTTCACAATCTGACGACAAACGAAGAGAAAGTTATTCCAACTCAAGATCCAATTTACGGTGCGTATTTTAATGCAAACCCTGAAATGGATACCAATAAGCTTAGAATTTATTACAGCTCGTTGACCACGCCTGGTTCTATCATTGATATCAACTTAGATACCCTTGAAAGCGAGGTGATGAAACAAACCCGTGTATCTGACACTTTTGACTCCTCTCTCTATACCTCTGAGCGCGTGATGATTGAAGCGAGAGACGGTACGTCGGTTCCCGTTTCGTTGGTTTATCGCAAAGATAAGTTTAAGAAAGACGGCACCAATCCATTATATCAATACGCCTATGGCTCATACGGTTCGACTGTAGACCCAACGTTTAGAAGCAGCTGGTTATCTTTGATAGACAGAGGTTTTGTTGTCGCGATCGCACACATTCGCGGAGGTCAAATGTTGGGGCGCGAGTGGTATGAAGACGGCAAAATGCATCAGAAAATTAATACCTTTACTGACTTTATCGACGTTTCAAAAGGACTTGTGGCAAAGCAGTACGTAGACAAAGACCGCGTCTTTGCTATGGGCGGCAGCGCGGGTGGCTTATTAATGGGCGCAATCGTAAATATGGCACCTGAACTCTATCAAGGTGTGAGCGCGCACGTTCCATTTGTTGATGTAGTGACCACGATGAGCGATGCGTCTATTCCGCTGACTACCGGCGAATATACCGAGTGGGGTAACCCAGCCAACAAAGCTGAGTTTGACTATATGCTTTCCTACTCGCCTTACGATCAGATTGAAGCAAAAGACTATCCACATATGTTGGTTACAACCGGACTACACGACTCACAAGTGCAGTACTTTGAGCCAATGAAGTGGGTGGCGAAGCTTAGAGAATACAAAACAGACGATAATTTACTGCTATTCAAAACCGACATGGAAGCGGGTCACGGTGGAGCTTCAGGGCGTTTCAAACGATTCGAGTCTACCGCGCTTGAATATGCGTTTGTATTGCATCTTGCAGGTGTTCCACTCTAACTCTACACCCACCTTTTTAAAACCAGTCTCCTCTGGTATTTCGCCCGAACAAGTTAGCGCTTTTTCGGGCATTTTTATTTTTTGTGTTTTTAGTATGCGGATTCTAATTGTTAATCGTAAAGTAAAGCCATGGTGTTGAAATACACTCTCATTTAGCATTCATAGGAGCTGAACATGACTACTACTGACACAATTAAAGGTAAAATCAACGAAGCCGAAGAAATGGCACGTAAAATTTGGTTAGCAGGCCTAGGCGCTTATGGTAAGAGCGTTGAAGAAGCGCAGGGGCGTTACGAGAAGCTAAGCGAAGAAGCGAACAAAATGTTTGACGAGCTAGTGACAAAGGGCGAAACGCTAGAAGAAGACGCAAAAAGTAAGTTCAAATCTACGACTAACGATGTTGAAAATCGCGTTGCAGACGTGCGCAAAAAGCTTGGCCTTGATTCAGAGCCAGCTGATCAGCGCATCGAAGAGCTTTCAGCAAAAATCGATGCCTTGACTGAAGCGGTTGCAAAGCTAGCTGCCAGCAAGTAAAGCAATCAGTATTTTGGACACCGTTTTAGGTGTCCAAAACGCAGCTTTCATTTAGTCCTTTTAACTAAATTGGCTAGATAGAAAGCTACAGTTGAGTGACCGCGGAAAGCGAGTGTGCAACTTAGTGTGCTGTAAATCACATTGCTTTCCACTGTCATGCTTACTAAATCTCCATATTGGAGGCGTTATGAGCAACAAAAATATTCCTAACCGGGAAGCTATGCCTGTTGTCCAAAGAGAATCGACAACGCTAAATGGTACTACCCCTTCATCTCTGAAGTCGTCCCCCTTGTTTGGTTGGCTTTTTGCTGGTTCCGACCTATTGTCTGCAAAGCTAGATCAAGCGGCAAGTGTGGTCAGCCAAAAAATTGATAACACTCAAGAAACTATCAATGCTATGCAAGCTAAGGGCTTGGAAGTGGAGAGTGAACTTAGACGTACGCTTAATCCATTCGCCCTAGTTGATACTGCTCAAAAACTGGTTGCATCAACGCCATTATTTTCGGCGTTGTCTGGCGGTCAAAAACGTCAACAGAAAGAACAACAGCTTGAAATGCTGAGCGCAAAAGTGGACTTACTCGTCGAGCAAGTAGCCCTTTTAGCTGCAAAGGAGGCGGCTAAAAAAGCCGAAGTGACAAGTACTGCAAGTAAGGCTACTACCAATAACAGAACAGCAACTAAAAGCTCTTCAGCTAAGTCAACAACGACCTCGTCGACAACTACCGGTACCCGCAAACCGAGTAAAACAAAAACAACCACTACAACGGCCGCTTCATCGCCTAGTGCGACTAAAAAGGCCGCGACCGGAACAGCGAATAAGCGCACCGTAGCAAAGTCAACGGCAGCTAAGAGTACAGCACGTAAAACAACGGCTAGTACAAAAGCTACATCGGCCAAAAGTACGACTAAAAGTACATCGGATTCGTCTGACATCACAAAGAACGACGAGTAAAGGAGTTCAATAAAGGTAAAGGTAGTTTTTGGTAATAGCGCCAAATAAATGAATTCGCGTATATTTGGCGCTGCTTCGTCTAGGTTCGTTTAAATTATCTTTTTGTTTGAGTGTAGAGATAATTATCGGTGATGTCAGGCCTCTAAACTATCCACCTCTAATCCAAGAATTTTTGCCAGTATATCCGAGTCATCTTGTATAGCGTAATAATCACCAATGAAACATTAATACAATTCTTGTTTGGTTAGTAGTTAGGGTGCTCAGTTTGTGACATGCCAGTGAGCTTTCAGATGTATATATTTGTGTCGTTACTAAAAGAAGCTTTTCAAAAGAATCAAAAGCAACTTTTAAAATGCAACTAGATAAATTCAAAGTCATCAGCGTTTATACTTTAACTTAAAAATAAGAACGTAAACTAACCAAAGAAATACCGACCAAGAAACAAGAAAACCGACAAGCAACATCGACATATGTTCCCAGATAACACGCTTGATCAAAATGGATTCTGCCGAGTTTTTGGGGTTTATGAAAATGTCTACTGGCTCAGAAGCTGCAAATTTTCTTTTTAATTCAAGCCCTAATTTAAGCATAAAGCCGTCGTCATAAATGTCATACCAAGTAACTTTTCTTCCGGTATGTTCTTGGCCACTAGTATTGTATTTGTAAAGGATACGAGGCGTGTATAAAGTATATTGGCTTCGATTATCTCTAGTCGTTGTTGTAATCATTTCGTCAATATATACATCTATTAAAGTTGCTTTGATAGGAACCCAATTCATTGAAGAGATTGGGCCGGCTAACCCTTTAACTACTTGTATTGAAAAGACGATGACAAAAATTAGGGCAACTAAAGCGACAAAATAGACTCCCAATCTTGCTTTTCTAAGTTGTGCTCGGCTTACTTCAATAGTCATAAAAACGTCTCATTCAGTCCGTGTTTTATCATATTTTTATAGAAGAATACTTACTCGCTATTTATTTTTCGCCCACAAATTCTGATGCTTTTTAAAACCGAAGAAGTCATAGGGTTCCCAGAAACTCGGTACTAAATCGTCAAGTGCGTCTGGAGTGAAGTTGCTCGACAATTGACTCATAATTTCACTTAATCTGTCTTTCCCTACGCGCATGAGTTTCTTGCGGTTAGCTGGGAAATAAAGGTTTCTTCCTTTGGGAATGATTTCTTGCGTACCGCTGGTAATGTACTTCTGATTTCTTGTTACCACTTTACATAAAGGCTCAGCTGGATTTGCAGGGTTGAGGCCAATCACTATTGCACATTCGTACTGGTCCTTTTCATGACCTTTCTCATTCATCGGTATGTAGGTAATGCCGAACCCTTGTGGGAAATACCCCACAAGCTCAACAAAGTCCTGCGCTAACTGCTTATTTAAGCCGCCTTTTTTCGCTAATTGTTCAATGAGCATGTAGCCTTTAGGCAAGCTCATACGTGAGTAGTCAGACTTAGTTGAAAGCACAATCGAAACATAAATTTGAGGGATCTTTACAATCTCTCCCAGCCCCGTTTTCGACACAAATGCATCTTTTACCAGCTGCTGCAAAAATTCATTGGCTTCTTTGTGAGTTTGAACAAAGCGATCCCTTTCTTCTTTGTTGTTTCCTACATACTTAGGTAGGCCTAACCCCTCAGACAAGTACTTTAAAGTGAAGTGATAGTTTAGCTTCAGAAGATCCTTTCGCTGCGACTCTTCCAGCAAACGAAATTCGTCTAGATCGCCATTTTCCCCTTTCAAGATGGTGAGTGCGGCAGGGCTTTGCAGGCCAATATCTTGATGTAACGCTGCGGTAATTAGCGGTCGTCCAAGCTCAGTTTTCCATTTATCGCGCCAATAGCGGTTCCCACGAAACCGGGATGCAGCTTCGCGATACTTCGAGAGATATTTGTGAGCAATCGTGTCGTGCTCTAACAGTCTATCGACTAAGCGCAGTGTAAGCACCGCTTTGTAGAGCGGTTTGAAGCGCATGTGCACACGTGCAAAGTTGCCCTCTGGTCCTCGTGTGAGCAGCATAAGTGTACCAAGCAACTTAGCGCTGAGCTGTTGTGTTTCTTGCCAGTTATCGCCCTCACAAAGCTCAATAATTTTGGTGCTTACAGCGTCAAGCCGCTCTATCCTTGCCAGACGCTCTTCTTCAAGCTTTTCAGTGCTGTTTGTTATTTGCTTGGTCAGTTGCTCTGCAAGCACCTCTTTGTTTTTATTTCCCTCAATTTTCTTAAGCTGAGCTTTCAAGTCTTCAATGTGCTGCTCAAGAGAGGGGGTAAGCGAAAAATAGTGACTCGCATCCTCGAACACCGAACCGTAGCCCGTTTCTTGAGGATAAATCATATTGATTAGTTGTTTTACTTGCTGCGTGTAAATGCTGTCGGGGTTTTGGCTTTGTGCGCTCACCGTTTTCCTTTCAAAAGATGCTGCGAATTGCCATTACTTTGCTATTGGCAATTCAAGACAGGTCAAGCGACGCACACGCTATCTTACTTCGTGCCCAAGCTCTACTGCCTCACGTTTTTTCAATTGGCCTAAATGATACCGTAAATTTTCGCTAATTTTGGTATTTCTTTTAATAACATGAAGTTGCGGCCATGATGCCCGTTCGCCACTGACGATCAACTGATTGATGCTTTCGCGCGTTGGATTAGACAAAACCTGCGATAAATTTCTAATTTGGCGCTTGGGTAAAATATTGATGTTACCTACGTATTGCTGATCAATGATAGAACGAACTTTATGAATAGCCAATTTGGCACTTTTATTACCGGTTAACCTTTCAATGATATCAATGGCGAAAATACTGTTAGTTTTCGCTAGTTGGCCAAGATGGCGCGCAGACATGTCCCACAGCGAGTTGGGGTCAATGCGGTTTGCGGAAATGAATGGCACTGCCAACGGGTTTGTTTGGCTCACGATACTGTGATTTACGCCATATAGCCTCGCTAAGCGCTCGAAGGGAAGGTCGGCCATTAATGAGCCATCGGCAAAACGACGGTTGGGAATATAAGGCACAATATCGCCCGAAGGCGTTTTCGCTCTTAACTGTACAGGGCTAAAAATGATGGGAACTGCACAGGATGCACGTACCGCTTGAGTAATAATTGCATTCGGTGAGGTTTTAGCATTTAACAAGCGCGAATGTTGATGGAGGTCGGCAGGGGATACCGTCACAGTAATGTGTCGACCTGTTTTCTTAAAGGCTTCCTCAAAAGTGGTAAGGTCGAAAAGTTCAATCAGCGCATTTTCGAGCACGGAACTATCAAATAGCCCTTTCTTTCCAAGACCGGCAAAGCTTCGCCAGTGTTTAAAAGTCTCGTAAATAAAGTCGGCGCTGAGTGCTTCTAATAATTGGTCGTGAGTTCGTGTACCCAACATGGCTGCGATGATAGAACCAGCGCTAGAGCCAGACACTACGGTAGGTAACAAATTCTTTTCGTTTAATGACTTAACCACGCCAGCATGGAAAAAGCCTAAGCCTGCGCCACCTGAAAGCATAAGGCAGCTACGCCCGAAGGCGTGTGCAGTCTCTTCAAAAAATGACAGTTTCTCGTAAAAGTCTACGTCTTGTTCATCGGCGTGATAAATTTGCTCTAGCGCCAATATCACTTCGTCAATAAACTGTTCAATAAGATATTTAGTGCCTATTTTACACTGGGTAAGTAATACGGGGTTGGCAATATTGCCTAAATTGCCGTGTAGCCCCTCGTGCAGAATCGACATAAGCGCATGTAAATCGCCTTTGCCTCTGGCAAGCTGTAGGCGCTGAACTCGTTTGCGAATTAGTTTGTAGTCGTAGTCATCGCTAGCGTCTTCGGCTTTCCATTCCTCAGCACCAGACAATGCATCGTGCGCTAAGCACGCGGCCTCATATTCATCATAATTGCCTGCATGCTCGATTTCATGTTCAAGCTTTTTTAACCGCAAGTCGAATACTGCCATGACGAGTACCTATTTTTGATTGATGAGGGCTGTACCTTCTACTCATTCGAAAAAGTACACTGACCCGAAAAACACCAGCAAAACGATAGTTTTCACTTAGAACGCAGTTCTCAAAAATTACAGGTCTTTAAATGTCCATATAGCGAAGACTCAAAGCAAGGGCATGAGAACAGCGGTTCATACACTATTTTGAGTGTATGGCGTAAATTTAGAATTCACTACCTAATCGTTTGTTGTTGAGAAAACTGATGCACTTTAGGTGAATCACACAAGGTCAAACGTTCTAACTTTTAGACTTTCATTTAGCTGTTTTCAATCAACAATTAGCAGTAATTTCACTTTTTACATTGACCATTTCATAGGCACTCAGTAGCCTGAGAGAGAAAATAACAAATTGGACCACATGTTCGTAGTATGGAATGGAACTTTGAAACGCTAAGTCTGCTATCAATTCCTTTAATTAGCGCTATTGTTGGATGGCTAACCAACTATCTGGCGGTAAAAATGATGTTTTACCCCATTGAGTTTGTTGGTATTAAGCCTTTCTTAGGGTGGCAGGGACTCATTCCTGCGAAGCGCCGCCAAATGGCCGAGATTGAGGTTGAGCTAGTGCTAGGCAAACTGCTTAGTGTTGAAGAGTTAGCACAGCGTTTAGACGCAGACGAGCTCACTAAAGCAATTGAGCGGCGTTTAAGTCAAGTTATTCGCAAAGTCGTTAACGATGTAATGGCAGAATCTGCGCCTCAACTTTGGGCTGCGTTACCTGTACAGGGCAAAAATTTAGTCTATCAACGCATCGAAAACGACATTCCTAATGTGGTTCATAAAATGGTGGACGACTTTCAGCACAATGTCTCAGAAATTTTAGATATTAAAGAGCTGGTGGTAGAGCAGCTGGTGAATGCGCCCGAGCTCGTTAATGAAATTTTCTTAACGGCAGGCAGCAAAGAGTTTCCGTTTATTGTGCGTTCCGGCTTCTATTTTGGCTTTTTGTTTGGTTTGCCCACCATGCTACTTTGGTATTTCTACCAAGCATGGTGGATTCTACCGTTAGGTGGACTGCTTGTGGGTTATGCCACTAATTGGATTGCTATCAAAATCATATTCGAACCCAAACGCCCAAGAAAACTGGGGCCTATTACTATTCAAGGTATGTTTTTAAAGCGCCAAAAAGAAGTGTCCGAAGTCTATTCAAACATTATTGAAGAAAAGCTTATAACGCCTAAAAACATCACCCATGTAATCTTGCATGGTTCAGGCTCAGCCCAGCTTTTAGAACTCATTGAGCTTCATGTCAACGACGCTATTGAACGCTATGTTGCTATAGCGCAACCGTATTTTGCGTTGGGTGTGGGGTCAGAAAATTACCATAAAATGAAGGCACTAGCGGTGCGTCAGATATTTGATAATTCTGATAAGTATCTGCTTTATGCGTTTGATTACGCTAATAATGCTATGCAGATTGGGCACGATTTAAGTGAGCGCATGCAGGCGTTAAGTGTTGAAGAATTTGAAGGCGTTTTGCGCCCAGCTTATCAACAGGATGAGTGGAAGCTCATCGTAACCGGCGCTATTCTAGGTATGGTAGCTGGTATTGCTCAACTCTATCTGGTGTTTATGTAGCGTGTTTCACGAATAAAAAATTAACGCACTGGGTTGGCAAAGGATTGATCTAAATTATGAAAACCGCGCAGAAAATACTACTCACCGCGCTAACCTTATTTAATGAGCACGGCGAAAACACCGTTACCAGTGTTGATATCGCTATTGAGCTGGATATTAGTCCGGGGAATCTCTACTACCACTTTAAAGGAAAGGACAGCCTGGTTAACGCGTTGATGAAAATGCATGAGCAGCAGATGCAGAAGATACTAAGCCGAGAAAAGCTCGATACACTTCATCCTGAAGAAATTATGTATTACCTATATTTGCTTATAGATAGTATTCATGTATTTCGCTTTTTCTACCGTAGCCCGGCTGACTTAGCAGAAAAATATCCCAGTATCGTGCGCCCTAGACAGCACATATTGTCTAGCTTGAATAAGCAATTAGCGTTTCTTTTTGAGTCACTATCGAAACGAGACATTCTTATTGCCTCAAAGGCAGACAGGGCACTTATGGTGGATTTAATGTCCTTAATCATCACACAGTCTTGTCAATTTGATGAATTAAACAGCCATATGGATAGTACGATGCAGCGCTATCATGCCTTGTCGCTAATGATGGTAAGCGTATTGCCAAGGTTGGCACTGTCCGATGAACAAAAACAGCAGTTAGAACAGATGCTCGACTCTCATGACTTTATGAGAGATGCCTCAACCCCGTCACCCCTCGACTTCGCGTAAAGGAATAGTAATGGCAAAAACGCTCAGTTTCTTAGATAAGTCATTTTGGATAACCGAATCAGACGAGAATCCAAAACACGTAGCTTGCTTGCAGCTACTTGCCATACCTAAAGGGGCAAAAAGTACCGAATATGTCCCTCAATTATTCCAGGAAATAAGAAGCTTTGCCCGTGCTACTTCTCCCTTCAACTGTGCGGTAAAAACGGTATTGGGGTACCCGGTGGGGTTTGCGCCGGTAAAAAAGCTCAACATGGATTATCACGTTCAAATTCATCGTGTGGCTGATGTTACAAACCGCGAAGCACTCGATGCGTTCGTAGCAAGATTACATGCTTCGCGGTTAGATCCCGACAAGCCCCTTTGGCAATACCATTTCATCTTTGATGACAACAGCGAGACGTTTGCTATTTATGCGCGGGTTCATCATATGTATGGCGATGGGGCAACCTTAGTGCGCTGGTTCCAAGCGGGATATGTATCAAACTCTCACGAGACTAAGTTCACACCAGTATGGGCAGTAAAACGACTGCGCCATAAGCGCAGAGAGCCTGTGAGCTTTTACAAGCGCTTAGTGGGAGTGGGTTACGCGCTTAAAACCGCGCTTGATTTGCTAATTATCTTTATTCGTATATTCATGAAAGTGCTGCGAGTGAACCCACACTATATGCCTATTCCTTTCACTGGTACGAAAACAGTGCTGACTGGACAAGTGAAAGCGGGAAGGGCTGTGGCTACCATGGACTTAGACTTTAAGCGTGTGAAAGCCCTGGCAAGGCGAACGCGCTCTACGGCAAACGAGGTATTACTATGTGCCTTCGATATTGGCGTACATAAACTGCTGCAAGACCACGGGCAAGTATTTAAAAAAGCCTTGTTCACCAATATGCCAATCAACTTGCGTAAACCCGGCGAGAAAACCACGGGTAATAAGATAGCTATTGTGCCGGTGCAGCTTGCTCACGGCGAAACTGATCCTTATTTACGTTTGCGCCAAATCGTAGTGAATCACCGCATTGTAAAACATGCAGCGCAGCACGCGCGGCCCGCAGCATTTAGCGGCTATACCATTGTGATTCAATCGCTTGCACTGGTCTTTGAGTGGTTAAGGCTATCTAGCGTAGTCAAACCCATTGCCAACATCTTAATCTCCAATGTACCTGGGCCAAAAGATACGCGGTATCTAAAAGATGCAGAGCTTCAGGCTTGTTACCCCATTTCTACCATGACGCCTGGTGGCGGGGTAAATATTACGCTTATGACATATGCAGGCACGGCAAATGTGGGATTAGTGTGCTGCAATAAGAATATTGAATCGCTACAGCCGTTAGCGCGCTACGTCAAAGAGGCGTTCGATATGCTAGAAGCAAGTGTGGACGATCCCAGGTTAAACATCGACGATATTGGTGAACAGGTGGATACCGTCCCTGTTTCTATTGTGTCAGATCACTAGCGTGCATTGTTCCAAACAGTAAGCGTAGTCATTCAATGAGATAGAAGCGCAGTACGTCATCTTCTACACGCACGTTTTGTCCAGCTTTTGAGAACAAAACCTCGCGCCAATGGTCGTTGCGCATGGTATGGCTTAAGTCTTCCTGCTTAATTTGCTTTTTAATGGCGTTGTTAATGAGAGGGATGTGGTAGTCCAACACTGCTTGTTTCGAGCCAGATAAATAGACCTTTAGATAGTCTGCAGCCATATCGGATGTGCCGGCGCTAAACAGTGATAACGCTGATTTTAAAGAGCCACCAAGCAAAGAATTAACGCTTTTGGGGAAGAGTCGCGACATCAGAAATTGCGTGTCTTTAATCAACGCGTAATCATCGTTAACTAAGGTGACGCTGTCAGTGGCGACGCCTGTCAAATAGAGTGTACTCATATTTTTGTCGTAATAGGGTGAAGCTGACACGGTAAATACAACATGAGCGCGATAAATAGTCGTGGTGGCAACCACAATATTTAGCGCAGCGAGGCACTGCAGACCAATACGGTTGCTTTCACTATCTAGCGTGATGTTTCCTTCAAGCACGGTAACCGTGCCAGTTCCCATGGGGATATCGAAAGTGAATGAGTAAGGAAAGCTGCCTTTTACGAGGTCATGAAGCTCTGATTTCGTGAAGTCGTCGTGCGTCAGCTTGCCCCATTTCACAAGCCATTGTGCAAGGTAGACTTTACATTTGTCTTTAAACGATAGGTTTTTGGTCAACGTTCATTCTTAGCCTAAATCTACTAGGCGGTGGCTTGTTGTTAGTTTTTTCAGAGTAGGGGCTACTTCGATATAGCACTTAAGTTATCAGGATTATTAGATTTTTTAAATCTTACAATTTAAGTCTTTTCTTGGCGAAGTGTTGTTTGGTAATCTGGTCGTACCACAACGTTTTTTTAACATTTAATAGTCTTGCCCTCAAGGAGTTGGCGAAATGAGCGAAGTACTGAGCAAATACGATTACATTATTGTAGGCGGCGGTTCTGCGGGCGCGGTGCTTGCCACCCGTTTATCAGAAAACCCCGCGTTAGATATTTTGCTATTAGAGGCTGGCTCAAAGGACACTAATCCGCTTATTCATATCCCGTTTGGGTTGTCTTTACTCAGTAGATTTGAGGGGATTGGCTGGGGTTATCACACAGCACCCCAAAAAGAGATGTATGACAGAGAACTGTTCTGGCCCCGCGGTAAAACCTTGGGCGGCAGCAGTTCGGTTAATGCGATGTGTTATATTCGCGGGCAAAAAGAAGACTACGACCGCTGGGCTAATGAAGAAGGGGCTGAAGGTTGGTCGTTTGATGATGTACTGCCTTATTTCAAACGCTCTGAGAACTTTGAAGAAGGTGCTGATGAATACCACGGCACAGGCGGCCCACTCAATGTTAGCAAGCTTAGGCATACCAGCGTGCTGTCAAACGCATTTGTCAACTCAGCGTCGATGGCAGGCTATCAACAGCTCGACGACTTTAACCGAGACGACAGGGAAGGGTTAGGGTATTACCATGTTACACAGGCCAACGGGCAACGCTGTTCAACGGCGAAGGGGTATTTAACGCAGGCCAAGCATCGCAACAATTTAACTGTACTTACTAGAGTCGCAGCCGAAAAAGTGCTGTTAAAAGAGGGGCGTGCGATTGGCGTTCAGGTACGTGAAAAAGGCGTAGTAAATCGCTATTTTGCTAAAAGCGAAGTTATCCTGTGTGGCGGCGCGATTAATTCACCACAACTTCTTATGCTTTCGGGTATAGGACCCAGAGCAGAGCTAGAAGAAAAGGGGATTTTTGTTCAGCAAGATTTGCCTGGTGTGGGTCAAAACTTACAAGACCATCTTGATGCAATTGTACAATATACTTGTAAAGCGAGAGAGGGCTATGCCGTGGCGTTAGGGGCCTTGCCTTCCTACGTAAAAGCCACCGCAGACTATGCGTTTAGGCGCAAAGGTATTTTCTCGTCCAACATTGCCGAAGCAGGTGGCTTTGTTAGCTCAAGCTTAGCGACACAAGGTCCAGACATCCAGTTTCACTTTCTACCGGCAATTTTAAACGACCATGGAAGACAGTTAGCTTTTGGTTACGGTTATGGCCTTCACGTATGCTGTCTATACCCCAAAAGTCGCGGCACTATTTCGCTTCAAAGCAACCATCCTGCTGATCAAGCCCTTATTGACCCCAATTATTTGACTGCAGAGGAAGATCAGCAAGTCATGATTGAAGGTGTGCGCATTGCCCGTAAGCTGCTATCTGCACCAGACTTCGACAAGTTCCAAGGCAGTGAACTATATCCTGGGGTAGAAGCACAAACAGATGAAGAAATTTTAGAGTTTTTACGTGAGCGTGCTGAAACCATCTATCACCCAATTGGTACCTGTAAAATGGGCAGTAATGACGATGAGATGGCAGTGGTTGATACCCAATTGCGGGTAAGAGGTATAGCAGGTCTTAGAGTGGTAGATGCTTCTGTGATGCCCAGCCTAATTGGCGGCAATACCAATGCGCCCACCGTCATGATTGCTGAACGTGCTGCTGAGTTTATTAAAGCGACGCACGAAGGCCAGCCAGTATCTATGGCTAAAGCGGAATCAGCGTAAATAAAAAAGTGCTACGAGCGAGTCTTCGTCTCGCTCTGGCAATTCATCCGTTCTAAGCATCCATTTGCTTTTGCATAAACAAATCTGCTGCACAATCACACATTTCCTCGATATGACTGCTGTCAGCGTAGATACCATCAATGAGCAATCGTGCAATCCCGTGTAACGTGCCCCAGGTAACCTGTGCGAGTCTCAGCGCATCCTGATTATTCGGGAGAAGCCCTTTATCTTGCCAATAGCGCGTCATCGTCACTTGAAACTGAAAGCAGGGAAATGCAACCTCTTTCAGATCGTTGGTCGCCACTTGGCTTTGCCAAATTGTGCGACCAAACATCAATTCGTACATCTCTGGGTTGTCGGCAGCGTAGCCAATGTATTCGTGCACAAATTCGCGGAAACGTGCCTGCGGTGTTTTGTCTTCTTGTTCGAAGATTCGTTTAGCTGCGGTATGCCAATCGCTAAAGCCTTTGGCTGCAATGGCGCTTAAAAGCGCACTCTTGTCTTTAAAGTGGTGATAGGGCGCAGTACGTGACACTCCGGCATCTTCTGCCAGCTTTCTGAGAGATAAACTATCAACGCCGTATTCAGACAGACGCGCCGTTGCCGCCTCTATCAGTGCGCTGCGCAAGTCGCCGTGATGGTAGCTTTGTACTGCATTAGCCATAAACCCGATGTTTCCATTTTCAAATTGAGACGAATAGATAACGTTTTATCTTGACACTGTCAACATAGCCTTTTATCTTGACGCTGTCTAGTTTGCAAATTTGTTAACAGGAACAGCCCAAGGAGACAGCGCAAACCATGAAGTACTCTACATTAGAAGTAAAACAAGAGGGTCATATTGCCCACGTAGTACTAAACCGCCCCGACGCAATGAATAGCATGATCCCAGAGTTCTGGACCGAATTGCCAGCGGCTATTCGTGAAATAGACGATGAAGGCAACGCCCGTGTCATTGTTATTTCATCAACGGGTAAGCATTTCTCTGCCGGTATGGACTTATCGGTGTTCCTGAATATGAAAGAAGACTTTAAGGGCGACCCGTCGCGCAGAGCAGAGCGTATGCGCCGTATGGTGATGTTGCTTCAAGATAGCTTTACCGCCATAGAGCAGGCACGTATGCCGGTTATTGGTGCCGTGCAGGGCGGGGCAATTGGTGGTGCAGTAGATTTGCTTAGTGCATGTGACATGCGCTATTGCACACAAGACGCCTTTTTCACCATAAAAGAAACCCAGTTAGGTATGACGGCGGACGTAGGTACACTTCAGCGACTTCCAAAACTCATTCCCATTGGCATAGTTAAAGAACTGGCTTATACCGGGCGCAACTTTGGTGCCGCAGAAGCGCAGCAACTTGGCTTTGTGAATCAAGTATTCGATGACCAAACTGCCATGCTAGACGCGGTAATGAAAATAGCTCAGCAGATTGCAATGAATTCGCCGTTAGCAGTTTCAGGCACTAAGACTATGATTAACTACGCGGTAGAACACACGGTGGCAGAGAGCTTGACCTATATGGCCACATGGCAAGCGGGCATGTTCCAAATGGAAGATGTGTTTAAAGCCATGGAAGCACAGAAAACCAAAACGCTGCCGGAATATCCGCCATTACACCAAGCCATTAAGAAAATGAATTCGTAAGTGAATGTAATTCGTTGAATTACATAGCGCCTTCAGAGAATGAGCGCATTAGATAAGAATATTTAAACAGGCTTTTTAACGGCTTTTACCAAGCCAAAACGACTTTCAGGAATGTATCATGAATCAGACCGTTACCGATCATCCCGTTTACCCTCATTTATTTCGTCCTTTAGACTTAGGCTTCACTACCCTAAAGAACCGCGTGCTCATGGGTTCTATGCACACGGGCTTAGAGGAATTACCCGACGGCCATAAACGTATGGCGGCATTTTATGGTGAACGTGCCAGAGGTGGCGTAGGGCTTATCGTTACAGGTGGTATAGGACCAAACGAAGAGGGCGCTACCCATCCGTCAACGTTTCGTTTAGATACAGACGAAGCGGTGAAAAACCACAAAGAAGTGACTGACGCGGTGCACATTGCTGGCGGTAAAATCTGTATGCAAATTCTGCACACGGGGCGCTATGCGTATAGCCCTAAGCTTGTTGCACCTTCTGCGGTACAAGCGCCTATTAATCCGTTTAAGCCCAAGGCACTTGAAGCTGACGAGATTGAGAAGCAAGTTAAAGATTTCATTACAGCCGCAACTCAAGCCCAGCGCGCGGGTTATGATGGTGTTGAGATCATGGGGTCTGAAGGCTATTTCCTTAATCAGTTTATTGCAAAGCGCACAAACCACCGTGACGATCAGTGGGGGGGCGAATACGAGAATCGTATCCGTCTGCCTATTGAAGTGGTACGCCGCGTGCGCGAGGCGGTAGGTAAGAACTTCATCATTATTTATCGCTTATCGATGCTAGACCTGGTGGAAGGTGGCTCTACTTATGATGAAGTCGTGCAGCTTGGCAAAGAAATTGAAAAAGCCGGTGCAACTATTATTAACACCGGCATTGGTTGGCACGAAGCGCGTATTCCAACCATTGCCACTAAAGTACCGCGAGCGGCATTTACGTGGGTTACCGCAAAATTCAGAGAGGCGCTTTCAATTCCAGTGATCACATCGAACCGTATTAACACGCCTGAAGTTGCTGAAGAAGTGTTGTCTCGCGGCGATGCAGATATGGTGTCTATGGCACGTCCGTTCTTGGCAGACCCTGACTTCGTCCGCAAAGCCCAGCAAAATAAAGCCGACGAAATTAATACCTGTATTGGCTGCAACCAAGCATGCCTAGACCATGTCTTTAACGGCAAAATGACCAGCTGTTTGGTAAATCCACGAGCCTGTCACGAGCTTGAAATTAACATCAAGCCTGCAGAAACCAAAAAGCGTGTTGCAGTGGTAGGTGCGGGCCCAGCTGGATTAGCAGCGGCAGTGACTTCTGCCAAGCGCGGTCACGACGTGGTGATTTATGATGCATCTAGTGAAATTGGTGGTCAATTTAATATCGCCAAACAAATTCCAGGCAAAGAGGAGTTCTACGAAACGCTGCGTTATTTCAAGCGCCAAATTGAGCTTCATAAGAACATTACCCTTAAATTGAATACTTATGTTGATGCGGCTGCGCTAAACGACGAAGGTTTCGATGAAGTGATGATTGCGACGGGCATTAAGCCGCGTACGCCAGCGATTGAAGGCATTGAGCACGAAAAAGTGCTGACCTATATCGAAGTATTGAAAGAAAAGAAACCCGTTGGCAATAAGGTAGCCATTATCGGCGCTGGTGGAATTGGTTTTGATACCGCTGAGTACTTGTCTCATGGCAAAGAAACGCCAAGCCAAGATATTCCTGCATTTATGAAAGAGTGGGGTATTGACATGACCTTCTCTGCTCGCGCGGGCATCGAAGGCGTTAAGCCACAGCCTGAGCCATCGCCAAGAGAAATTTTCCTATTGCAGCGCAAGACAACCAAAGTTGGCGCAGGTTTAGGTAAAACAACGGGGTGGGCGCACAGAGTAGGCTTGCTGGCCAAAGGCGTGACCATGATCCCAGGTGTAAGTTACGATAAAATTGATGACGAAGGGCTACATATTACGGTTGATGGTAACAGCCAAATATTGCCGGTAGACAACATCATCATCTGTGCAGGCCAAGAGCCGATGCGTGATATCGTTGAAGGCTTAAACATGCCTTATCACTTAATTGGTGGTGCAGACGAAGCATTAGAGCTAGATGCAAAACGCGCCATCGATCAGGGTACGCGCGTGTGCGCTGCGGTTTAACGAGCTAGTAAACCCAACCTTGTTAGCATTATAAGCGCCTCATGAAGAGGCGCTTTTTTCTGTTTATATCAAAAGTGAACCTGTTGTGGCCTTTTGTAAAGACATAGACCTGTTATTATCGTTTTCTTTTTTTGAGATAAACATGGCATACAGCAGCACCCAAAACTTAGTTCAAGCAGTCACTAATTCCCCAGATACTATCGAATTTAACGACGTTATCACGCTCGTTGATAGCGCGTTTGTTTTCACGCCCACCGCTTTCACTAATGGTGACGTGAAAAACGAAGCCAATCAGAATAACGGCTCTTGCAAACTGCTCGCACTCGGTCAGCACTTAAACCTCAATCAAGCGCAAACGCTGGCCCTATTTGGACGTTTTTATCGAGAAGATGTACTTAATAACCCCAACGGCGACGACCATGCCAATATCCGCAACTTTATGGAAACGGGCCACGAAGGGGTGGTGTTTGAGACATTTCCTTTAGTTGAATTGCAAAATTAGTACATCGCGCTATAGAGGCTAAAAGGCGAGAGGCGCAAAGCACTCGCCCTTTCGCAGACTGCATTAATCTCGCTCTGTCAAAATCAACTCACTAGACTGGGGCATTATTGCAAAGTCAAACTGACCTAGAACGTTCATTCCCAACAATCCGTCGGCATCGGGTAGAGCGTCTTCGGGCAGCACGATGGCAGAAACATCGTTGAACTCGTAGCCAGCAAAGTAAAATCGGGGTATTTGTACCAGAGGGGCTTCAATGGTTCCTGACGCGGTTCTAATGTTGAAGTTACCAATGAACGTGAGGTTTCGCATACGGCCTAAACGCGCAAAGAGTCGCGATGATATTGCGGTGGTACTGGCACCCGTATCTAAAATCATGGTGGCTTTTTGGTTAAGCGCCTTTACATCAAGGCGATATTGATCGCCAATGCGCGCTAAGGCTACACGGGTTTGATAACGTGCGGCTTCAGCGCCTGTTGGCTCTATTTCACTTTCGCTAAGCGTGTTATCTGTGTCAGCAATATCGCGCATTTCATAGGCTTTATTGCGAATGATATTCGCGTCTCTGTCGTTTGATGGAAGGGCAGCAAGCACGTCTTCCATTAACGTAAGCTTTTGCTGATAAGCGTACGCTTCAGCCAAATTAAGGGTGTAGTGCCTAGCGTCAGGTATGCGTTGATACAGTGGCTCATTTAATCTGGCAACCAGTTCCCATTGTTCGTCTTGACTTAACTGCGTCTGCGCCTGTTGATACAAAGTGGCAATTTTTGCGTCAATAAATGAGAGAGTTTCAGTTGAAAGAGGCAGTTCGGCCAAGTCGTAGTAGTGCACTATGGCCGTTGAAAGAGGCTTGGTTAACTCAATCAGTTCCCCCTCTAGCAACAACAGAGATTCGTTGAGCGGGTCATATTTTAAAAGGTTTGTTAATTCAGTGGCGAGCAACGCGTATTGCTCGTTATTGAGTAGGGTAGTCAGTGACTCTAATTGCTCTTGATTAACGAGTAATGAAGAGGTGCGTAGATCGTCAAGTGCGTTGGGTGCCGTTTTAGTGCCTGTCATAGGTGAAAAGTTGGCGGGAGAGCGTTCATTGTTGAAGGGCTCAGCTTTTTCGTTTACCTGAGTTTCATCCACCAACTGTGCTTGGGTTTCTAGCTGCTTGTCACTATCTAAACGGTGTTCATAACTGGCCTCTAGTGCATAAGCTTTATCATTGTGCTGCTTTAAACTAAGCCATAGGTAAACGTTTATGCCTAACGACACAATAAGGAAGAGCGAAAGCACTATCGCTAGCCACGTTTTCATTGCGCCACACACGCTTTGCCATAGATGTCCACGAATTGTTTAGGCATTCGCTTTGGGGCGCCAGTATCAAGGCTAACACATACGAATGTGGTCATAGCATCAAATACGGTTTTGTTTCGCTTTGGGCAGATAAATTGAAACTGGCGTTTCAAAGTAAGTTTGCTGTCGCAATGCACTATCCATGTAGCGCATTCTAACGTATCTCCAAGATGTGTTGGCAGGTGGTAGTTTAGCTCGTGGCGCTTAATGACCATGCCACGGTTAAGCGATTGATAATCGGCAAACTGCAAGCCAAGCGCGTTTGAATGGGCCCATGCTAGGCTTTCTAACTGCGACAGGTACGCCACATTATTAACGTGCTGATAGTGGTCGATGTGCGTATCATCAATATGCCACTGCTGCACATAGGGGGCGTCTAACATCCAATTAAGCGTTGGGGTGCTCAAATCTTTTCCTTACTCATATTTTTGCTTTGATCTACTCTGCTTCTTCACGTTCAGGCATTGTGCCTCATACCACAGGCAGGGGATTATCTTCAGGTAACGTTAAATCATCGCTTAACAATAATTGCATTATCGCTTTTTCTCTCACCAATACGGGGTCAATAAAGCTCTGCACGTCACCTATCGCTTTAAACGCATCAAACCCTCGTTCCAAAAATTCATGCAATGCGAGTAATCCTGCTAATTTAGCCGGACGACGGGACAGTGAAATTAACATACCTATACCACGAATTTTTATAACGTCGGCGAGTTGATCGCCCAAATGGGAAATTATGTCGATTTGATGCTTTCTATCCTCAATTCTGCCCACATTACGATACGCCAAAGCGTAGTTATCTCGGTTGATAGGTTCTCCGGGAAAATGGCTTTGTAAGTACTGAGCCATCGCCATATCCAAATCGAACGATAGTGCATTTAACGACAATGCGTCGTCCATAGCGTTCATAGCTTTGTCAGGCAGTACTTTTGCGAGTTTTGGAATGACTCGCACTAAATCAGCGTCCCGTTGGCTAAAATCTTTTGGCCCGTACAATTCATCTACAAAAAAAGCCATGGCTTTTTGGTAACGTTTTTGCTGTGCTAAATCGTCGTGTGTGACCAGTAAACGTTCGCATTGCCAGTGTTGCAATTGATGAATGATAGGCATTACACCCAACTGATTGACTAAGTCACGAAGGGCATTGACCCGATGAATATGTTTAATTATCTCTTGCGCCAAATGACAAACTCCCTGTTGAGATAGTGTGGCTAATTCGTTGTTGTAAACCTAGATTGACCTATGCAAGCGAGCCTTTCAAGTGAGAAGACAAAGTTTTACTGGTATACTCCACCGCCATTGAAATAGCTCTGTTATGTAGAATTTATTAGCCGCCATGAACATCGCAAGTCATCACGCATTGTTTGCCAAGACTGAAACTAGAAATACCGATACTAAAGGCTCAAACGTTGAAAGCCTAAAAAGTGAATATCCGGGCATGCACCGAGAAACGACTACGGGGTCGGATCACTCAGAAGCGGACGTTGATGTACCTGTGTTAATCGCGTTGTTTAATTCGACATTTGAAGATTTTAATACGCGCTTGGTTTTAGGTGATGACGAACCCATTTACATCCCAGCAGACAGCGCAACACCTTATCATCAAGTCGTGTTTGCTCATGGATTTTTTTCAAGCGCTTTGCATGAAATTGCGCACTGGTGTATTGCGGGTGAAAAGCGTCGACTATTAGAAGATTACGGTTACTGGTATTGCCCAGATGGCCGCGATGCATCACAGCAAGCTGACTTCGAAAAAGTAGAAATTAAGCCCCAGGCCATTGAGTGGGCGTTTACAGAAGCAGCAGGAAGAAAGTTTCAGGTAAGCACGGATAACTTAAACGGCGCTGAGCCCGACAGAGAAGGTTTTACGCGAAACGTAGCCGCACAGCTTGAACGCTATAAATCTGAGGGCTTTCCGCCTCGGGCTGAACAATTTATTAATGCGCTGTCATCTGCGTTTGGTAAAGGTAAGTCGTCTGGTTCATGTAGCAGCATAATAAATAGCACGGTAACAGACACGTCAAAAAATACGCTAACAGCAAATTGGGTGGCGGGATAGGAGTAGATGCCGAATGAATCATACTGATCTTAGCCAATCAACGTTTGATAACAAACCCAAATTCAAATTGGGTGTTGTGGTAAACCCCTTTGCCGGCATAGGCGGAGCACTCGCGCTTAAAGGCAGCGACGGTGCAGAAATTCGCGAAAAAGCACTGGCTATGGGAGCAGAGAAAAAAGCCAACGAAAAAATGGCGAAAGCGCTCAGCATTCTAGAAGCCTTATCTGGGCGATTTACCGTCGTGACAGCATCGGGCGATATGGGTGAAACAATCTGTGAATCTCTAGGTATTCCTTATGAGGTAATCTACACGGCTGATGCCGTGCAAACCGAGGGCGAAGATTCAGAGCGTGCAGCTAAAGCAATGGTGGACGCCAACGTCGACTTACTGCTTTTTGCCGGTGGCGACGGCACAGCCCGTAATATCTGTAGCGTAGTTGGCACACAGGTGCCCGTGCTAGGTGTGCCTGCAGGTTGCAAAATTCACTCTGGCGTTTACTGCGTGTCGCCGTCAGCGGCAGGGCAGGTAGTAAGTCAGATGATCGCAGGCGAGCTTGTGAGTGAAATGGACGCCGAAGTACGTGATATTGACGAAAACGCGTTTCGCGAGGGCAAAGTTATTGCCAAACACTATGGTGAAATGCGCGTACCCGCAGAGCTCACTTATGTTCAAGCAGTAAAAATGGGCGGGAAAGAGGACGAGGCCTTAGTGCTTGACGACATTACCGCTTATTTTGGTGAAATTATTGACGATGAGCCTGACACCTATTTTGTCATGGGATCCGGCTCTACTGTAGGTGCGGTCATGGACTTTCTTGGCCTAGAAAATACCTTGTTAGGTGTGGATGTGGTTAAACAAGGTGAGCTAATCGCAAGTGACGTTACTGCGAGCGAACTGATTGCGCTGACTCATGACAAGCCCACCAAAGTCATTTTGACGGTGATCGGTGGTCAGGGCCACATATTAGGTCGCGGAAATCAGCAGCTTAGCCCTGCTTTTATCCGTCAAATTGGCAAGCAGAATATGCTCGTTGTTGCCACTAAACAAAAACTACAGGCATTAAACGGTAAGCCGCTTCGCTTAGACTCAAGCGATGCAATGCTAGACGCTGAACTCGCAGGCGCGTTCACGGTTATCACTGGGTATAAAGATAAAGTACTTTGCCAAGCTGTTTAAAGACGTAGTTTGATACAACACGGCACATGTATAGCCATTAAAAAATGAGTTTATCTCGAACTAAGATTTGATATTTAAAAACAGGAAGGAGTAAGACGTGTTACCACCTGCTGCAGCACCAGAAAGTGTCGTTAACGCCATCGCAGATATTGAGGCATCGCTTGATGACGTGGTAAACCACGGTAGTGATGACGAATTGTTTATAGCCAGCTACTTGCAAGGCCACTTTGCAGTAGAGGCTCGCCAGTTAGAAATGCAAGAAGATGCTACGGTTGCGATGCTTAATGATAATATGCTCGAGAGCCTTAATAGCGCATTCGCCAACAACGAATTAGAAAGTGAAGACGCTAAACAAGTTAAAGCGCTTTGGGCACGGCTAGTCGCAATATAATTGCGACTTTCTTCCTTACTTTTCCCCTATCAATTTTTCTTCGTTCGTCGTTTATCCTCTCTTTTACAATCCGTTACAGTTTTCTGCATCGTAACTCTTTATAAACTACCAAATTGATTTATGTTTAGTATTGGCGTAAAGCCGTTTTGTGGTGCCTGGCACATTTTGGTGTTCAGCACAGATAATAAGATTAAGGATGACGAAATGACTGTACTTAAGCATCTCACCAAGCGCTTAAAAGTAAGTGTAGGTGTGCTGGCAGTAAGTAGTACGCTGGTTGGCTCAGCGTTTGCTAAAAACGATATCAATATCGACTACGAAAAGTTCACTACCGATAATGGGTTAACGGTAATTGTTCATGAAGACCGCAAGGCCCCAGTGGTTGCCGTTGCGGTTTGGTATAAGGTGGGTTCAAAAGACGAACCAAACGGCAAATCAGGGTTTGCGCACCTATTTGAACACTTAATGTTTAACGGCACGGAGAACTATGACGATGAATGGTTTGGGCCGTTACAAGAAGCTGGGGCAACAGGATTAAACGGTACCACAAACTTTGACCGTACTAACTATTTCCAAACCGTTCCGACACCTGCACTAGATCGTATTCTCTGGATGGAATCTGATCGCATGGGGCACTTGTTAGGTGCGGTGACACAAGAGAAATTAGACGAACAGCGTGGCGTTGTACAAAATGAAAAACGTCAGGGCGAAGACCAGCCTTACGGAAGCGTATTCACGCATATTTTTGAAGGCTTATTTCCCATAGGGCATCCTTACCATCATACGGTGATTGGCTCGATGGAAGATCTTAACTCCGCATCGTTAGACGACGTTAAAGGCTGGTTTAACCAATATTACGGACCGAATAACGCAATACTGGTGCTAAGCGGCGATATTAACGCAGAAGAAGCCAAACCTCTGGTTAACAAGTACTTCGCTGACATTGAGCCGGGCCCAGCACTGTCTAAGTGGGAAGCATGGGTACCAAAGCGTAGCGCAAACACTCGCGAAGTGATTCAAGACAAAGTACCTCAATCGCGCATTTACCGCCTTTGGGTTTCACCTGAAAATACCTCTTCAACCGCAACAGACTTGTTCATTGCCGCGAGTGTCATGGGCGATGGTAAAAACTCACGCCTTTACAAAGAATTGGTGTACGACCAACAAATTGCTACCAATGCCTCGGTGTTTAACTACGAGCTACAAATGGCGTCTATTTTTGGTGTGACGGTTGACGTAAAAGATGGCGTTGACGTTGCGACAGTGGAAAAAGAAATAGATAAAGTCATTAGCGAGTTTTTGCGTAAAGGTCCAAGCAAAGACGAAGTTAAATTGGTGTCGACTAAGCGACGTGCTTCAATTATTCGCGGGCTTGAAGAGGTTGGGGGCTTTGGCGGTAAAGCCGATACGCTTGCTAGTGGTGAGTTCATTGCTGGCGACCCTAACTACTTCAAAACTGAATTGAGTGAGCTAGGACAGGCTACTCCTAAAGGGGTTAAAGCGGCTGCGAATAAATGGCTAAAAGAAGGGTGGCATCAAATCACGGTTGTTCCGTTTATTGAGCACACAGCATCTACCGAAGGCGTTGACCGCAGCTCTGGCTTGCCTTCAATCGATGCAGAGACTCAACTGAGCTTTCCTGAGGTGACAGAAACTACGCTTTCTAACGGTGTAAAGGTAGTATTTGCAAAACGCTCTACGGTTCCATTGGTGAATGTTGCGGTGCAATTCGACGCAGGTTACGCTGCTGATGCGGGTGGCAAGTTAGGACTTGCGAGCTTCACCACACAGATGCTTGACGAAGGCGCGGGAAAATATGACGCGCTGGAGCTTGCGGCAGAGCTTGAGCAGTTGGGTACTGATTTAAACGCCGGCTCAAACCTAGATACCACCACAGTTACCATGTCAATGTTAACAGAGAACATGGAGCCTTCTTTGGCGCTGATGGGGGATATCTTGAAATCACCAACGTTCAAAGAGGAAGAGATTGAACGTCAACGAGCGCTTATATTAAGTAATATTGCACAGCAAAAAACGCGCCCTGTAAGTATTGCGCTTACGTTACTTCCGCCTCTTATTTATGGTGAAGGCCATGCGTACGGTATTCCGTTTACCGGTACCGGAACTGAACAAGACGTACAAGCGATTACGCGAGATGACCTTGTTAACTTTAAAAATACGTGGCTACGCCCAGACAATGCGACAATTTTTGTTGTTGGCGACACCACGTTAGGTGCCATTAAACCCATGCTTGAGAAAGAGTTTGGCAAATGGAAGGTAGAAGGTAGCAAAGGTGCGAAGCAAATTGCTGAAGCGTCAATGCCTGAGCAAGGCCAAGCGATTATTATCGACCGCCCTGGTGCACAACAGTCACTTATTCTGGCTGCACATTTAGCGCCACCAACAGGGGCTGACAACAATATTGCAATTAATGCCATGAATTTAACCTTAGGTGGTGCTTTTACTGCTCGCGTTAATATGAACCTGCGTGAAGATAAAAGCTGGTCTTATGGCGCGTACACCTTCCTGCAAGATGCTAGGGGACAGCGCCCGTTTATGGTTTATGCGCCGGTGCAAACCGATAAAACAGGTCCATCACTGCTTGAGCTTAAGAAAGAGCTTAACGCTTACTTAGGTGAAAAGCCGCCAATGGCGAATGAACTTGAAAGGGCGCGGTTAGACGAAGTTCGCTCTTTGCCAGGTCAATTTGAGACGGCTAACGCGGTATTGTATAGCTTACTGTCGAGTGAAAGATTTAACAGACAATATAGCTACCCAGAGTCTTTGGTCGAGAAATACAACAGCTTGTCTTTAGACGATTTGAGTAACGCGGCGAAAGATGTGCTGCACCCAGAGAAATTAACCTGGATAATCATCGGAGATGCCGAGAAGATTAAAGCAGAAGTTGAAGCGGCTCAGCTCGGGCCCGTTAGCGTGCAAAGCATGAATTCACTGTAGTTGGTAAATAATTAACCAAGAGAAAAAGGGCCGATATCATTTTCGGCCCTTTTTTATGTGACAAATGCGTCTTTTGTAGAATAGATTGCGTTCAATAGATGATTTATGGTTAAGAAAGTTTAATTTAATGTCTTGATTCCACTTTGAAGAATGCCTTCTTTGCGAGCATAACAAATCCTGTACTTGCACCAGTGCGCTTGTTTGCAATAGCTCTTCTCTGCATGTTTTATATTCCCTGTGTTTATCCATCTAATGCAGACAAGCTGATGAATGAGTATTCGGTTGAGCTTTTAACTGCCGAAGATGGCTTCGTCTCATCAGAGATTTATTCCATTATCCAAGACCGCCAAGGCTTTTTGTGGTTTGGTACTGCCGAAAACGGTGTAATGCGTTACGACGGTCGTAGAGTTACGTTGTTTGAGTCTGACAGCGATCCTAGCCAAGGGCTATCACACAACGACGCTGGCAATTTGATGTTGGATGCAGAAGGCAATATATGGATTGGAACGTGGGGAGGTGGAGTTAACAAGTACGACCCAACAACAGGTCACTATTCTCGTTACTTGAATGATCCAGACGACCCTCGCTCCATATCTTCAAATCGAATCCAATCACTCTTCCACGATAAAACGGGCCAAATTTGGCTAGGTTCGTATGATCAAGGTTTAAATCGTTTTCTAGGAAATGGGGAATTCGAAAGGGTTCAGAAGAAAAGCAATGAGGACCATAGTCTGTCTCATAATCGCATTTGGGACATTATGGATAATAATGACAACAGCCTGTGGGTAGCCACCAGTTTTGGCTTGAACTTGCTAGACAAAAGAACTCTCGCCACCCAACACTTCTTTCCCGACCCTGATAATCGTACTGCAACAGGAGCCAATGAAATACGTAGCTTGCTGCGTACGTCGTCAAGCCAATTCTATGTGGCGACTCAGGAAGGCCCTTTTCTTTTCTTTCCAAGTTCAGGCGTGTTCCTTGCACAAACTACGCGAGACGGCAAAGCATTAGGCCAAGTGAACTCAATGATTGAAGATCACGAAGGGTGCATTTGGTTTGTGACCACCACGGGTCTTTATAGACATACAGGTGAGGGAAATTACGTAGAGAAGATGGACTTCGGCTATGACAACGGACTTCGCATAATATATGAAGACCACACTAAAACTAAATGGGTAACCAGTGAAGTTCACGGCATATTCAAACTATCTCCTCGCCGTAAAATCAAGCAAATCAACAGTGACTCGTTAGTTGCACCTAGTGGCATTGAGCTAGACACCTTCAAAAATAGTGGCGATGTATTGATTGCTACAGCAAATGCTGAAATTTATACATGGAAAGTGAAAGAGCAAATACTCCAAAAGGAATTTGACTCGGTATTTAAAGAAGACAGTGAATATTCAAATAGGGGAGTTATAGAACGACCTATTATTGTCCCCGATAAACACGGCAATATTTGGGTGGCACAAGACAACTTTATTGCACGTGTTAACAGAAAGAATGGAAATGTAAGTCGCTTAGAATATCCCAGAGAAGACAGCAAATATCGCCAGTTCAGAGAATTCAGAGCGTTAGCGCTAGATAACGAAGGCAATGTATGGATAGGTACCTACAAGCATGGTGTTTATATATACAACGTGCAATCTGGCGCCTTTGAGCATCTTTCAACGACTGACGGCTTAGCTCACCCAGAGATTCACGCCATTGTAAATGACTCTCAAGGAAATATGTGGATTGGCACTGGAAGCGGCGTAAATTTATGGTCCATTCAGGACAATACTTTCACTCAGATTGAATACAATAAAGATCACAATGCAGGTCTGTTGGGCAGCATTGTCGAAGATATTCATGAGACCAAAAACGGCCAAATTTGGATTGCAACCCAACGGGGGTTGAACCTTTATAAGCCTGAATCGAAATCCTTCGAGTGGTTTGGGGAGCAGAAAGGGTTGCCCGCTACCTTAGTAAGAGCGATTGCAGACGGCGACGAGGGCCAGCTCTGGCTTACCACGAATAAAGGAATCTTTCTTTTTAATCCGGCTACTGAAAGTGCCATTAATTACACTAGCACTGCCGGGGCTGTAAGTCAGAATTTCTATTCAAACAGTTTACTTAGAGCCACTAACAACACGTTCTTTACCAGTAGCCAGCGAGGTATTGAATACTTTGAGTATGTGCCAGGACAGTCTGAATTGGTCGATTCTAAAATTGTGCTAACTGGCTTCAACAAAATGGGCGAAGCAGTAAGCCTTGATAAGCCACTATCCTACGTTACGGATATTAATCTTTCCTACGAAGACTATTTCTTCTCATTAGACTTTGCTCTTCTAGACTTCTCTGATCCCAAGCGTTCGCATTTTTCCTACAAATTAGAAGGGTACGATGAACAGTGGATTGATATCGGAAATCACAACAACGTTTCATTTACTAACCTAAATGGCGGCACCTATACATTGCTGGTCAAAGCAATGAAGCCCAATGGTGAATGGGGCAGCGAAGTCATGTCGGTTAATTTACATGTAGCAGCAGCTCCTTGGAAAACATGGTGGGCATACAGCATTTACATTGCGTTTTTACTCGGCATTGTTCTGTTGATCATTTACTTAAGAACCCACTTACAGCAAACAGAAATTACCAAGCAGAAGCGCTTTGTTCAGGCGTTAGAGCAACAAGTTTCAGAAAAAACAGCCTCGTTGAAAGCTCAGGCCAACGATTTGAAAAAAGCGCTGGAACAAGCCGAAGAAGCAACAAAGTTGAAGTCTGAATTCCTTGCAAATATGAGCCATGAAATTAGAACGCCAATGAACGGCGTGATAGGGATGCTGGGTCTGCTTAAGAAAAGCAACCTAACTACTGAGCAATCACAGCGCGTCAACATCGCAAGCTCAAGCGCTAATTCTCTACTGACCCTGATTAATGATATTTTGGATTTCTCTAAAATAGAAGCGGATAAACTCGAGATTGAGTCCGTTGAATTTGATGTAAGGGAATTGATTGAGAGCATTGCTCAATCGGTTGCGCATTTAGCGCAAGAAAAAGGGCTGGATGTTGTTGTAGATTTGTCAAAGGTCAGTGAGTCGAAAATAAACTCAGACCCCAGCCGAATTCAACAAATCCTCACAAACCTTTTAAGCAACGCCGTTAAATTTACCGAGCAGGGAGAGCTCTCTGTCACGGCAGAATTGCTTCCTACTAACAATCAGAATACTGCGCTTATGCACATTGCGGTGGCAGATACGGGCATTGGTATTCCCGCATCAAAACTACCTCATTTGTTCGATGCGTTTACACAGGTCGACGCTTCTACAACTAGACGCTATGGCGGAACAGGGCTTGGGTTGAGCATTACCAAAAAGCTATGCCAATTGTTAGGAGGAGACATAAGTGTTACCACCGAGCTTGGCAAAGGCAGCCGTTTTGATGTGACATGCGAAATTCGCTACGCCGAGCAACGCAACGCTGTGCGCCCTCAGCTTGCTAAACAAGACATGTGTTGCCTGATTATTGACGACAATGCTTCAACAAGACGTGCCATGCAAAGCCAGCTGAAACTTTGGGGAGTGCTTACGCTGACCGCATCTTCGATTGAGGAAGCGATTAGCTTATATTTGAAAGACAGCGAGCAAGAGATACCGGCAATACCCATTGATGTTGTATTTCTGGAGAAAGCAGAAGAGGAAGAGTTTTCACAACACTTCGGCCAGATACTTTTAGATAACCCCAGAACAAAACATACGCGTTTGGTATTAATGACACAGCTCAGCGACATGGAGAGCTCTGTTGTCTATGGCGGAATAGACGTTGATGAGAGTCTTCCTAAGCCACTGACCTCTTCAGATTTAATTCGAATTGTAGAGGAATCAGTAAATACATCTGACTATGAAGCTAAACCACGCTTTAGAAAACGCGAGGATGATCCGGTTCATATTATCGAAGGCAACACTCAGCACGTTCAATCACCTGAAGAAAACGCAAAATCCACCTCTGATGACAATGCTTATCGAATCTTGTTAGTAGAAGACAATGCCATTAATCAAATAGTGGCCACCAATGTTCTAGAAAGCGAAGGGTATGTGGTTGACGTTGCCAACAACGGTGTAGAAGCGTTAGAACTGTTAAAAAGCAGCAAGCTAAAGGCGCATTACAGCGCAATTGTCATGGATTGCCAAATGCCGGAAATGGACGGGTTCGAAGCAACCAAGCTTATTCGCTATGGTGCAGCCGGCGACGTTTACAAACGTGTACCCATCATAGCGATGACGGCGAATGCTATGCAGGGCGACAAAGATATGTGCATGAAAGCCGGTATGGATGATTTCCTCACCAAACCCATAGAGCACAATAAAGTAACTTCAACATTACAGCACTGGCTCAACAAAGTTAATTAGACCCTCGCCAACGGGGAAATAAACGCGTTAATATGCAACAAGTTTTTAACATGTTGTGAGAGCGTTAATGCTAAACCGAGCATCAAAACCCTTCGTCAAACTCGTCGAACGATATCTTCCTGACCCCTACATTTTCGTTTTATTACTCACCCTAATTACGTTTGCGTTTGCAGTGGTCATTCAAAATCAGTCTCCACTTACAACTATTCAACAGTGGGGTGACGGATTTTGGGGGCTGCTCACATTTTCAATGCAAATGCTCTTAGTGCTAGTCACTGGGTTTATGCTAGCATGCACGCCATTAGTAAAAGCTTTACTTGAAAGGCTTGCGAGCTTAGCAAAAAGCCCTGGGAGCGCCATTGTGCTGGTCACGTTGGTGTCGCTTATCGCAAGCTGGATAAACTGGGGCTTTGGTCTTGTTGTAGGCGCGTTGTTCGCTAAAGCCTTAGCAAGAAAAGTGTCGGTTGATTATCGGTTATTGGTGGCAAGCGCGTACTCAGGCTTTATTGTATGGCATGGTGGTTTAGCGGGCTCTGTGCCCTTAACTATTGCAACGCCGGGTCATTTTTCAGAAGCACAGATTGGCGTAGTTGGCACTGGAGAGACTATTTTCAGTGGGTTTAACTTGCTGTTATTGGCAATCATGTTCGTGATTATTCCTCTTGTTAATCGTTTAATGTTACCGCCTGAATCTGAAAGCATTATTGTCGATAGCGCCAAGCTCAAAGACGACGCTTTACCGTCGGCAACAAACGAGCGGCCCGCCGACAAACTTGAAAACAGCAAGGTGCTTGGGTTACTCGTAGGCTTTGCAGGGCTTGCTTATCTCACTAACTACTTTGTTTCAGGGGGCGGGCTTAATCTCAATATCGTTAACACGCTATTTCTCTTTCTCGCTATTGTCCTTCACGGTACACCACGCAATGTACTGCACAGCCTGCAGCAAGCCGTTCAGGGCGGTAGTGGTATTGTTATACAGTTCCCATTTTATGCGGGGATCATGGCGGTAATGGTTCAATCAGGATTGGCCCAAACCATGTCAGAATGGCTGATTAGCTTTGCATCTGCAGAGTCGCTGCCAGTATGGAGTTTTATTAGCGCAGGCATTGTTAATATTTTTGTGCCTTCGGGGGGAGGTCAGTGGGCAGTGCAAGCCCCAGTAATCTTGCCCGCTGCCGCTGAACTTGGAGCCGAAATAAATAGAGTTGCCATGGCGGTAGCGTGGGGTGATGCGTGGACCAATTTGATTCAGCCATTTTGGGCGCTACCGGTACTTGCCATAGCTGGCCTGAAAGCCAAAGACATTATGGGCTTTTGCTTAGTTCAGCTTATCGTAACCGGTGTCATTATTTCCTTGGTATTGCGGTTTGTGTGAGGATTTAGAGAGCAATTTAACGCCGTCAAACAAGGCGAATAGAGCCGAATATGAAGCCACAACTTAAATACAAGCGGTGTGAATGATGCATTTAAACGAAGAAAAGGTAGGGTTGTTGATCGTAGATGTTCAGGGCGCGCTGGCTCGAAAAGTCAATGATAGCCAGACAATGATCTGCAAAACAGTAAAGCTAATACAGTGTTGTAAATTGCTCAATATTCCCGTAGTTGTACTTGAGCAAAATCCTGATGGCTTGGGGAGAACGGTCCCTGAAATTGAAACTCATGTCGCAAGCGATCCTCACTTTAAGAAATTTACTTTTAACGCAGTAGCAGGTACTGACCAGTGCTCGTCCGAAATACTGGCGTACATTGGTGAAATGGAATTAAGTCGATGGCTGGTTGTGGGAATTGAAGCGCACGTATGCGTTTATCAAACGGTAACGGGTTTATTGGAAAATAATCACACTGTGGAAGTAATACAGGACTGCATTTCTTCAAGAGAGTCTTCAAATGCTGTGCTCGCCATCCAAAATATGCGTGAGCAGGGCGCACGGATCAGCAGTTTTGAGATGACACTTTTTGGCCTTTTAAAATCATGCCAACATCCAAAATTCCGAGAAGTGTTAGCGCTCATCAAGTAGTCGAACAACGTGATGAGCGAAACAAGTCGGAGCTAAGCGAATGCGGTTTCTATCGATACAATGTCAATACCACGCACTTGCATAGAATCCAGCGCCAATAGATGACCAATGGCGTCACGCGTGCAGGTGCAAGGTTCAATGACTTTGGGGGAATACTTGGCAGCAGCTGGTGATAATGCTGTGTGAGTTACGCAGTTGTGCGTCATCATACCTGCAAGAAGAATTTCATCCACGCCCAATGACTGTAAGGTTTCTTCTAAATTGGTGTTCTCAAAACGTCAATGCATTTAGGAAGATATTCCGTAAAGAGTATGGGCTTAGTCCGGTGGAATAGCGCAAGCGTTTTGTAATAAATTAATCATATTGCTATTTTCACTTTAATTGTTATGTTATAACATTTATTAAATTCGAGATTTAAAATGAAACTTAGCGAGTCGTTATGTCTATTCAAACTCAGCTTCCCGTTACCGTATTTTCGGGCTTTCTAGGCGCCGGTAAGACCACGGTTCTAAACCATATTCTGAATAATCGTGATGGATTAAGAGTAGCCGTTATTGTTAACGATATGAGTGAAATCAATATCGATGCTGCAACGGTGAAAAATGAAATTAGCTTTAATCGAGCCGAAGAAAAGCTAGTTGAAATGAGCAATGGCTGTATTTGTTGCACGTTGCGAGAAGATTTGCTTGAAGAGATAGAGCGTTTAGCGCATGAAGGTAAATACGATTATCTGGTAATAGAGTCTACTGGTATTTCGGAGCCTTTGCCTGTAGCTGAGACCTTCACGTTTGCCGATGAAGACGGTAAAAGCTTGTCGGAAATATCACGCCTCGATTCGATGGTCACCGTTGTCGATGCATTGAATTTTCTTAAAGACTATGACGAAGCTAAGTTTCTCAACGAAGTGGGTGAGAGCTTGGGGGAGGAAGATGAGCGAAGCGTGGCAGACTTGTTGGTCGAACAAGTGGAATTTGCTGATATATTGCTTATAAGCAAAACCGACTTAGTCTCTGAACAAGAGTTGGCGCGCCTTAAAAGTATTCTGCAAACCCTCAACACCGAGGCTATTCAAGTTCCTATCGAGCATGGAAAAGTGCCCCTCGACAAAGTGCTGAACACAGGGCGGTTTAGCTTCGAGCGCGCTCAGCAGTCGCCCGGTTGGCTGAAAGAAATGCGTGGCGAGCACGTACCAGAGACTGAAGAGTTTGGTATAAGCAGCTTTTCGTACGAAGCGCGACGTCCGTTCGATCCGCAGAAGTTTTATGATTTTATTCATAGTAAAGACATTGCAGGTAAGTTAATTCGTTCAAAAGGCTTCTTCTGGCTGGCAACACGCCCTCAATTAGCGGGTAGCTGGAGCCAAGCTGGCGGTATGGCGAGATACGGGGCTGCTGGGCTGTTTTGGAAAGCCGTACCCAAAGAGCAGTGGCCTGAAGACCCTGAATACCTTAAAGCGATTGAAGAACAATGGATGGAGCCCTTCGGTGACATGCGTCAAGAACTGGTGTTCATTGGACAAGGGCTTAATAAAAACGACATTATCGAGCGGTTAGATCGTTGCTTGTTAACAGACGAACAGCTTATTCAAGGTCATCATGTTTGGGCCGAAATGCCTGACCCATTTCCTGCGTGGGAGCACTAATATGCAGGCGTTACAAGACTACAATACTTCCTTTGAACACAGCGACTCTTGGCGTTCAAGCGCCGATGCTATGGTGTTGGGCGATATCTTTGATAAAGGGATTAGCGTTGCGGTATGGACAAGGCCCGAAGTACCACTTGTCACGCAATATTATGTCGACGTTTTTAAATCATTAGGAATGGGGATTCGCGGTGTTTTCTCTTTAACATCACTGAAAGAGGAAATCGCAAAGCTTTTACCTGATGGAAGAAATAATGCCGGAAAGCAGGCTGCCATTGACGATATTTATTTGCTGTCTGACATGCTCACCACGCTATTTGACTGTGACAGTGTGGGTGTAAGGTTAGTGCCCCTTTCATCAGCAATGTGCCCAAGCTTTCATGTGGACAATATTCCTGTTCGGTTGGTGAATACCTATTTGGGCGAAGGTACAGAGTGGCTGCCGAAAGAAAGTGTGGTTACACGCCCAATGATTGGTCTTAACGACGCGAATACGCAAGGGCTTACTAAGAATAGGTTGGGCCAGCACTATCGAGAGAGCAGCGTTAGGCAAATGAACGCGTTCGATGTGGGTTTACTTAAAGGTAAGTCGTGGCAGGGCCATGAAGAATTTGCCGCCGTGCATCGGTCCTGCAAAGTCATACCTGGTACTCATCGCGTGTTGCTTACCCTGGACCTATGTAGTTTTTAAGTTCTTATTGTACCTCACCCTCGGTTACTTCGGCGCTATCACTTTTTCCATGAGTTTTCCCTTGTGATAGCGCTTTTTTCTTTCTCGGTACCTAACCTCGCTTATCTTCTTAAATATCCGCTTTTAAGCTTCCAGCGTTAAGGTAAATAGTCTAACAGGCAGTGCCATATTTTTTTAGCGAAGACCTGAAAGGCCAAGTTTTTCAACATATACCCTTAAACATTATAGTCTTTCATATTTAACGTATTGTGAATGCTAGGAATGCGTTCTTCTTCATGGTGATTCACATACAGCAGTGTACTTGTGCCAGCCCTAGCCAATATATCAATAAGCTTCAGCGCTTTTTGGCGGTTGAAGTCGTCTAAACCATTGCAAGGTTCATCCAAAATAAGCACGGCGGGGTGCTTAACCATAGAACGTGCAATAAGTACTAATCGCTGGTCACCAAAAGACAGTGACTGAAACGGCGTGTTCTTTTTCTGTTTCAAACCCAGTACTTCAAGCCACTGCTCTGCCACCATGCGTTCCGCTAGCGTGGGGCGAGTGTACAGACCAATACTGTCGTGAAAGCCTGAAATGATAACGTGCTCAACACTTGCATTCACTTTGTACTGCATGTGGAGCGCATTCGACATAATTCCAATGTGCTTTTTAATGTCCCATATGCTCTCGCCTGTGCCACGTTTTATGCCAAACATTGTTAAATCGTTGGTATAACAATGGGAATTATCACCAGTAAACATTTGAAGCAAACAGGTTTTTCCTGACCCATTTGGACCAGTGATCTGCCAATGCTCATTTTTGTTAAGCGTAAAGTTAAGCTGTTCAAATACGGTTCGCTCATCGAAGCGCACGAACCCATCTTTAAGCTGAATTAAGGTATGAGGTAGTGAATCTAACTCACTGTTTTGCTCATTGAGGTTTCGGTCATTGCGATTGGGGTCATCGCCGTGTTTGTCTTTAGCGTTTAGGGCTGAGGGAACATCGATATCATCAGACTCTAGTGCAAACCAGGTGCTTAGTTCTGAGCGCAAACCGTCATAGTTAAGTTTATCTTCAGATTTCCACGTAATGGCCAAGTCATCCATGACAATCAACTGAGCTTGTATATTCTTGGGAATATCTGCGAGTTTGTTGGCGGTAAGTACTAAAGAAGCTTGCTGCTGAGAGACAAGAAAGAGACTAAATGCGCTTATCGCTTCAACATCTAAACCTTCGAAGGGTTCATCAAGCAAAATAATAGAGGCATTACTTAACCATGCCAACATGATAATAATCTTGCGGGTTTCACCTGTTGAAAGTGAAAGAAACGCATTATCTAGCAGATGCTCAATTCTAAGCGCAGAGGCGAGTTCGTCGTAATAAGGGTGGTTTTTATAATCCTCATTAGTCTGTGCGAATAGTTCGCGAACCTGTGTTGGCTCAGCTATTACGTCTAAAATATCTGCACTGTCTTTTTGTTTTTCTTCTTCAATTATCGCTTGCTGTTTAAAAACCGATACCTCTGCAACAACCGAAGTACATTCACGACTACCGCTTGCTACCTTCCCATTACCGGCAAGCGCGGAAATTAAGAGTGACTTTCCGCTACTGTTTCTACCTGCGATAAGGAAGTGCGACGGCGCACTTTCAGTACAGAGCGCTAGCGAAAATGCAGGAGTAATGTATTGATTAGGAAGCTTTATTTGAAATTCAGAAAGGTACAGCATTAATGATCGCGAGTGAATATAAAGTAGAACCATTGTGAAGTTTTCTGATTACGTGTCAATGGTGAATAAGACTTTCTGAAGCCAGAACTAGCTGGTAAGTTAGTCTTGTAAGGTAAATGCAGCATTGGATGCTTGGTAAGGGAATAAAATAGTGAGCAAGGTAACACTCAGAGATTTTAAAATGAGCGATGTAGGTAGACTGGTAGATATTTTGAATCAACCGTCGGTCACGCAATTTCTGTCGACAAAAATTCCCAGCCCTTATACAAAAGAAGATGCCACATGGTGGATTCAAGAGGGGAGCAAAGAGGGTTTTATAAAAGCT
Source organism: Alteromonas sp. DY56-G5 (assembly GCF_041414725.1). Taxonomy (NCBI): domain Bacteria; kingdom Pseudomonadati; phylum Pseudomonadota; class Gammaproteobacteria; order Alteromonadales; family Alteromonadaceae; genus Alteromonas; species Alteromonas sp. DY56-G5. The sequence goes on from NZ_JANHZQ010000009.1 coordinate 97,035, forward strand.
GTAGAGTACGACGGCGAGTTAGTAGGGTGTATTGGTGTTAACCCTGGAAACTTTGAATATGAAAGAGCCGGAGAGGTCGGGTACTGGCTTTGTTCATCACATTGGCGAAAAGGGATTATGCGTGACGCGCTGCGCCAAATTATCGCCCTTACTTTCTCAAACACAAGTATAGAGCGCATTTTTGCCTGCGTATTTTCATCCAATCTTGCTTCGCAAAAGCTGCTGTTAGATGCAGGGTTTAAGCAAGAAGCGATATTGCAACGCGCCATTTTTAAAAATGGACGGTTTTACGATAGCCATATTTTTGCCATTTTGAGGTAGCTCTGCGATGGTGACTTTAGTACCCGCAAAGCGTTGAGTGGTTTCCATTGATACGGATATTTATTTTACTGCCTTATTCGCTGCAACGCCTTCAATCACCCCTGCGGCTGCAAGGTTCATCAATCGACGAAACCTCGGACATTCCAAATGACTCGGTGCTGTGCAAGCAGCTGCATGCTGCAGACCATCACGCATTGCTTCTAATTTTTTGATTGTTCCATCTAATTCGCTCGCTTTTTTAAGTAGCAGAGCGTGGTCTATATCAGGCTTTGCATCGGTTCCTAATATCCCAGAAATTTCTTCCAGTGAAAAACCAGCTGCGCGGCCTAGTGCGATTAATTCAAGGCGCTCTAAAACGTTTGAGCTAAATACGCGACGTATACCTTGTCGACCAATAGATTTGATAAGGCCTTTTTCTTCATAAAAGCGCAGTGTTGATGCCGACACTCCTGACTTTTTGGCGACCTGAGATATTTCCATACTTTTTCCCAAAGGAATGCTTGACTTAAAGTTAACTTGAAGTTGTAGGCTAGCATCTCATGTTAATTGAAACTAGTTATTGAGAGTGAATATGCAAAGTATTGTTTTTATCTTGCTGATAGGTATTGGAGCTACTTTAGTGATGGATTTATGGGCCTTGTTGAGAAAGCAATTGTTTGGTATTGCCCCTACCAATTGGGGCATGGTGGGGCGCTGGATAGGGCACATGAGAAAAGGGCAGTTTCGTCATACTTCTATTTCAAGTGCCCATGTTGTTCACGGGGAAAGTACTATTGGATGGACAGCCCATTACCTAATTGGAATTACCTATGCAGCGCTGCTTATTTTCATATGCGGAGAATCTTGGTTGTTCGAACCGACGCTGGGTCCAGCAGTGGCGCTCGGTATCGCTACGGTCGTTGCACCGTTCTTTATATTGCAGCCAGGTATGGGCGCTGGTGTTGCCGCATCGAAAACGCCTAACCCTAATACCGCTCGGTTACACAGTATTATTAATCACGTCGTATTTGGCGTTGGGCTGTACCTTTCGGCTTTGTTAATTAGGCTTTTACTATCAATATGGATATAAACGACTAATGATGACTTGAGTGAACTTCAGCTTATAATGGCAATAAAACAGCATGCTTTTATAAGAAGACAGGATGAAAATTTCACTGGAAGAAATAAACAAATCTAACTATGAGCAGGTTTGTGACTTGGATGTGGCGGATGATCAACAAGCGTTTGTAGCGTGCAATATGTGGTCGTTGGTTGAGTCTTTCTACAACGAGAACCATACCTGCAAAGCCATTTATTGCAACGACCAGCCCGTAGGGTTCTTGATGTGGGTTCAGGAAACGCCAACCAAAGTGTCCATTTGGCGCTTTATGATTGATGAGAGCCATCAGAATAATGGAATTGGCAGACTTGCTTTATCTCAAGCTATCACGCTTATAAAGCAAACTTCTGAGCTCAAACAGATAGAGATATGCTATAACCCCAAGAATCCTGTCGCCAAAGCCTTCTATTCAAGCTTTGGTTTCGAAGAGGTGGGGTTAGATGAAGATGGCGAAGACATGCTTGCTGTTATTGCCATTTAGCCACGACTTAAATTTAAAGCAGCGAAATGCGAGGGATCTAAAGATATGGACGTCATAGATATTAAGACTTTTATTCCAAGCAAAAACTACGACATTTCTAAAGCATTTTATTCTGAGATTGGATTTAATGCTTCATACGTAAATGAAGACCTAACACTGTTTGAAAATGGTGATTGTCTCTTCTTTCTTCAGCGCTTTTATAATCCTGAATTGGCGAATAACTTTATGCTACAAATATGTGTAGCAGACATTCAGGACGCTTTTGATTTGTGCTCGCGCTCGTTACATAAAACGAAAATTTCATCAATTGAGCAACAACATTGGGGAAGTGTTTTCTATCTATGGGGTCCGTCGGGCGAACTGCTTCACATTACCGAATTAGGTAGCTAGCTTTTGCGAGAACGAGGGGAGGAATGACGAATGATGCATACGAATTACACCGTTAAAGAAAGTCCTCCGTCAGCTGAAGACTTTGCCAGTCTAAGAAAATTGATTGGATGGAGTAACCCGTGTTTATCGGTTGTTCAAAAAAGTATTGATGCCTCGTTGTTTTGGGCAACAATTTACCTCGACAACAACCTTGTAGGCTGTGGTCGGGTGATTGGCGATGGCGCAATGTATTTTTATATTCAAGACGTCATCATTCATCCAGAACATCAGAATAAAGGCTTGGGCTCGAAAATAATGAACACGTTGATTGCACATTTGGAGTCTTGCTGCGCACCTGGCGCAACCATTGGCCTGTTGGCTGCGCATGGTAAGGAAAGTTTTTATCTTAAATTCGGTTTTGAACCTCGTGATGGTGAAAGTTTAGGTTTAGGCATGTGCAGGTTTATTTAGCTAATTGGTCATTAACGCGGCATGAGAGTCCCGGGAGTTCTCAAGTTTTTTAATCACTTGGCATTGTGATCATTGCCTATTTAATTATCGGCAGCTTTCTGTCCTAAGGCGGCAAGTCGCCTCCGCTTTTCATGCACGGCCTGACGATAAACATCAAGTTCTTTTAACACTGAGAAAGGGACATCTCCTGAAACTAGGCGCTTTACGTCACTTGGTTATCAGCAATTTTTTTCAATGTAACCTCCAATGTAACGGTCAATGCTGCTTGTAGCCTCTCTTTGGTGTGAATTTTGCAGAAGCCTGTTTAAAGACACTGAAAATGTCGGTTTGCGTAGTAGCTGATCACTGTTTTTCGATGAGTTTTTGCTTCTTTCCGATAGAAATTTGACGTTTTTCACTGGACATGTGTAATGAAAAGTATGACAAAACCTGTCTCTCACGCTTTGCTGACAGAAAATGGTCGCTTAGTCGCGAAAGCCTTGGCATATACCGCGCTTATCTTGGGCTTACTCTCTGGTTGCTCTTCATCTGACGAACCTAAAAGTCAATTTGCGCAAACCGATGCCAGCGACGTATCGGCATTGGGGAATGTGGAATACCACACCTATATGTTAGCGAACGAACTTTTTGCTGATGTGGGTCCAGCACGTCAGTCTCGCTATGCGGTAGTTGGCTTTGTACCTGCCGATACTATGAAATACAGTGCTGGCCATCAACATCCGCTAATGTTGTTGGGCCATCAACTTGAACAAGGAATGATTACTGAGGCCACGAAAAGAGGCTTTTCTACTCAAGAATTTAAGCTTTCGAACGATATAATTGTTAGTAACGAGAGCGACAGAGTATTAACCCGCGATATCGACCAGCTTTCCAACATTGAGCGCGTCGATTTTTACATAACCGGCACTATGGTGTATCAAGAGTCTGGCGCGGTGGTTAACGCTCGAATTATCAACGCTAGAAATAAAAACATTGTCGCTGCAGCAACACGCTTTTTCCCTGCCGAACTGTTTTGGCGCGAAGAACAAGTAACCACCAGAAACGGCAAGTTATACAGAACTGAAGGTACGAGGTAACCCCATGAAAAGACGAAATCAATACGCGGCGCTTTCGCTTTGTGCTTCACTGCTAAGCGTTAGCGGGTGCTCTATGATGATGGGGGAAGAAGAGGTAGCCGAACAAGCGCCTCAGCGCCCGGCCATGAATGTGATTGATATTACTGCCGCCGACCGCGCTCCTTCAAAGCCAGTTGAAAATACCAGCGATACCCAGTCTCAGGGTATGGACGCGTACGGCGCTATCGGTCAACCTCCTTTGTATTCGAGCGTACAGGGCGCGTATAAAGGTCGACCTCTAACCAAGCATATTGGCGACTATGTGAAGAACATGGCGCAAGACTTAATTGCCAATATGGAATATGTGAATAACAAAACACCTATCGGTGTAACCCATTTCGCACTACTAGATACTGACTTGCAGAAAACAGATTTGCTTGGTCGTCAGATGGCGGAATCTTTTGTTCACGAACTGCATAAATTCCGCGTGCCGGTTATCGACTTCAAAGCCACCGAGTATATTCGCATTACTGACGATGGCGATTTTGTATTAAGCCGAGACTATTTGGAATTGAGCAGCAGCCTTCCTATTGAATATGTGTTAACCGGAACAATGACCAAGCACCAAGGTGGCGTGTTAGTTAACGCCCGTATTTTAGGCATGGAGTCGCGCGCAGTTGTGGCAACTGCGCAAATGTTAGTGCCGTTCTACGTGGTAGATGCACTTATTCCAAGTGACGGTAGCCAGCAAAACGGTATGCGCGATGGCGTTAAGCTAAGTCGCGGCTAGGAGTTTCAGCATGGTGTTTACAAAGAAGCTTGTGTCAAGCAGTTGGGCAGCCGTTGGCGTAATGCTGAGTGTATGTATGACAGGGTGCACTAGCACGGAGTCTATGGGCTCGTTTTGGTTAGGCGAAGACGGTGAAATTACTCATCACGCCGAGCCAGTACCTGTACCAAGCCGTTCAGGGCTAGAGTACACACCAGATTCTCGCGATAGACAATATCAACAGCAGGTGGAAGTTGAACCCGGCTATAAAGACCCACTACACCATGGCTATTCACCTTCACAAACGCATAAGCGCTTAAATGATTACGCCTCGCAACTTGCGATGGAGTTAATGGACAATGCAACCCGTCTTACGCAGCAAGATATGGTGGGTGTGGCCAGTTTTGTGAGGCTTAATCAGTCGTTGAGCGACAGCACCGTGTTAGGTAATCAGCTTTCAGAGTATCTAATAGCCGAGCTGCAAGACTTTGGGTTAGCGGTTGTCGACTTTAAGCTTGCAGGTGGAATTACCGTAACGCCAGTCGGCGATTTCGTACTCACGCGAGATGGTACTGCACTCGCTAAACAGGTTGAAATGGACCATGTTGTAACTGGCACCATCATTGAAGATGACAGAGGCGTCCGCGTAAACGCCCGTATCGTGTCGCTGGAAAATAAACAAGTGGTGGCAAGCGCCAACGTATACATTCCTGCGTTTATCGTGATGGATTTAAATAAAATGGCTAGCGTAAACTAGCCATTTACTTCCATTGCGCTCTGTTTTTTCAAAGCGAATTCCTTTCATGTTCGCTTTCAAACCTCTAAACGTCCGATCTTTTGTGTCTAGGCACAGTAGAATTTTCACAACGACCTCTCCGTTTATTAACCCTGGCTTCTAATCGCTTCGCGAGTCATAAAGCGGCTTGTGTTTACAGCATTAAGCAGATCGTTGCTTAAAGGTAGCGGCTCCTTACATAGACTGCTCACCAAGACCTCTGCCATTAAAGGCGCTGTGGTTAACCCTCGTGACCCTAAGCAAGTAAGGGTGGAAACTACGCTGCTTGGCAACACTGGCGCGCTAGTCAACGGTTTGCCCACGCCTAGCATAGTGTAGTGTTCTTTTAATGAGTCAAAATTATGTAGTGCACCGACAACAGGCTGGTGGTCGGGTGAACCTAAACGCGTAGCCGCTCTGGCTTTACCGTCATGTTGTAATGCTTGCACGATGTCGGTGTTTGCCAGCGCCTGTTCGTGTGTGGCGAGGTTCATTTCAGTTTCATCGCCTCGTACATCGGTACTTAAGTCGTTTTTAACGTAGGTTGAACCTAACGCATGCCGGCCTTCGAATACAGGTGTCATATAGCCTTTGTGACACAACACAGTGTTAAGCTGTTCAATTGGCATTTGGGTGGGAATAGCTTCAACCTGGCCGCGAACGGGGCGAAGGGACAGGCTGTTAAAATCGCTAGCGTTTACCGCACCTGCACCAAGGGCAAGGATAAGGTGATCGGCAGTAATAACTTCTTCATTCTCAGCGCTATCTAAGTTAAAACGAATCCGCACCTGCTGCTTTGTTGTCTCAGCTGCCTCATGAGATACATAGATATGATTGGGTTTCAGCGTGAGTTTGCCACTTTGAAGTGCTTCTTCAATCATGGCCGCTACTAACTGCGGAGGAGAAATCCAACCGCCTAAGCCAATGTATAAGCCAGAGTAGGGAAGAGCTAGGTTAGCTATATCGCTCACTTCTTTGCTGTCCACGGGCTTGATCAAAGCTTCAGGCCATACGTCGGCAGCAGCCAATTTATTTTGGCGTTCTGCTACCTTGTCGTTAAAGCTTAGTTGAATAACGCCACAGAAATCATGGGCAACGTCGGCTAGGCCACAGGCTTTTGCATGTTCAATTGTGTGGTCGTAGGCTTGTCTAGCATACAAAAAACTGTGCGCCTGAATGCGGCTGGCAATACTTGCTTCGCTATGGAGCTGCGGGTAAAAGCCGCCTTGCGGGTTGCCAGATGCGCCGCTTGCAAGGGTGTCACCATCAAAATACAAAGTGGTGCTAATGCCGCGTTTTACTAAAGCCAAGCATGCCGTAGCTGCTGCAAGGCCGGAGCCTACTACCGCGACTTTACTTGTTTTATCTAAACTGTCGTTCGCGTACCTATAGTAGGGGCCAGCAGGCAGGCGAAGTTTATGCTGAACATTCTCATTGTCTTGGTTAAAAACGCCGGTCAGCATGTCGCGCTTACGGCCAAAACCGTTGCGTTTTTTAATGGTAAAACCCACACCAGCTAGCCCACGCTTTACGATACCTGCGGCGGTAAAGGTTCCAAAGGTTGTGCCAGTTTTCGACAAGCGAGCCATTTGGCTAAACAGAGCATCTGTCCACATATCAGGGTTTTTGCTTGGTGCAAAACCATCTAAAAACCAGGCATCGATGAGGCCATTTACAGGAGAATGCCATTGAGGCAAAAGCTCGTGTACATCACCAATCCACAAGTCGAGTGTGGTTGAATGGTTATCAAAATGAAGGCGATGACAACCTTCAAGGCCCATGGGGTAAAGTGAAGCGAGTGCTTGCGCTTCGTTTTTAAGGGCAGGAAAAGCTTCTAGCGCACGCTGCATATCCTGTTGAGGCAGTGGAAACTTTTCCGTGGTAATAAAATACAGGCGCTTTAACGGATGATCAGGGTTCGCTGCTCTAAATTCGTTAAAGGCACGCATGGCGACCAAAAAGTTCAGCCCAGTTCCAAAACCTGTTTCGGCGATGACAAAAGTAGGGTTGCGCCACTGTTGCCAGCGCTCAGCAAGGTCGTTGCCTGCAACAAAAACGTGTTGGGTTTCATCAATTCCGCTGTCGTTAGAAAAATAAACGTCGTCAAAATGGTCGGCGACAGGCGTACCGCTCTCATTAAAATGAACCTGTGCATGCTTAGATTTCACTGTTTATTTTTCTCCGTTTATGTCGTTTCTGTGTTGGCACTTTGAATTGGTAGCAGTTTTCACTACTTCATCAGCTTGCCCATCCGATGCTTGTTTTGAAACGTCAGAGCTAGCCTGGCTTTTAGATGGACAGTATACTTCTGCAGGTGTTGAAAAGTGCGATGTCACTTTACTGGTCACGAGCTGTGCGCCAAGCATACCGCCAATGGTGCTCCAAGAACCGTTAACGTTAATTAACCCGCGGTGATCCATTGTAGGCACTTCAGCATCTGTTTTTAATATAACCCAGGTTTCTTCCGCAATATCAAAGATCCAGATGGCGTCATCTGCAGTTGAAGGCTCGCCATTATAGCCAATGCCATTGTAGTTGTACGGATTAGTCGAACCGCCCACAAAATAGATTTTATTGGTGTCCTTATTGCCCGCTGCCGCCATGCGATAGCGCGCAGTACCCGTTGGATGGTCAAGCGTACGCCAATCAATCTTGAATGGATTTTCCTTGTCAATATCACCTTTAAAGCAGGCAGTTTCTGGTGCGAAGCTGCGGCGTTTATCGCTGTGAGGTGTTACTGATACGCCGTCACAAATTACCATAGTGCTGTTAACGATGCCGCCAGCTTGCCCGAATACCGGACTGCCAAGAAAAGGGCTCGCCTGTTGCCATTGGCCGGCTTGCGTATCGTAAACCTGCACAAGGTTTACGTTGCCATCGTTGTGCCAGCCAGAAATTAAGTACACGTAACGGTCTTGGTAAACTAAAGCAGTTGCATCATCAACAGGCACGGGCATAGGCGTTAATAGCGTATATTCCCCTGTTACAGGAGCGTATTTATATACATCTGGCGTACTAATTTCATTGTGTTCTTCATCAACCGTGTAACCGCCAAAAATATAAACGCTGTCATTAACGCCCACTGCTACGGAAGCCAAACGACCTTTTAGTGCAAGGCTGGATGGAACTGGGGGAAGGTCTTGCCACTGCAAAGGTTTATCTTTGCTATCAATAGGAAGCTGCCAAGCACGGTTGTGCACGTCTTTATGGGTTTTGCCTTTGCCCAGTCCCATAAAACTAAATACATATTGTGTGTCTTCTATGGTTACAGAAGCTACGGCATTGTTTGAAACTGGCTCTGGTAGCGCGGGGAGGGCGATAGGCGCAGCTGTTGCTGAGACAGTCGCTGCAGAAGCAATGATAAAGGCAGCCACCATGAAAGAAAGTCGGGGTGCCGCACTTTGGAATATACGTAGAGCAAGAGGTCTTAGCTTTTTTAATAACACAGCAATCTTCAGGTTTATCTAAATTTCGAACGTTTGGCCGCGTATTCTACCTGTCACCTTTTTGTTTTTCCGCAAAAGTTTGTGCCTGCTTAAAACTCTTCTTTTCATATTGCTTCTGCAAATAACAATCTATCAGTAAAAACAATACGTTTATTTAATTGTTATTGTAAATAATTTGTTAAATTTAGCGCTAAGTCTATAGAAGATAGTTCAGGGAGAAGGTATGGCGGGCGTGTTTCACCAATGTGGTCAAAGCATTTGCAAACGCACTAGAGACGAAATGGATGATCGTGCACGTATCATAGCACGTGCACTGGCTGAGCAAGGTGTGTGCGATAACGATGTGGTAGCTATTTTTATGCGAAACCATGTCGATATATTTGAAATAGTTGAGGCATGCCGATATGTGGGTTCGCGCTATGTTCTGCTTAATTGGCACAGCCCCGTTGCCGAACTTCTGCCTATTTTAGACGACTGCAGCGCTAAAGTGCTGTTCGCTCATCGCGATTTATTAAAGGGGGAGAATGACCGCCAAACCTTATTACAAGTTTCCACCTTGTCAGTGATATACACGATTAAAACGCCGGAAAGCATTTTAGAGCGCTATCATTTAACAGATAATTCACTGTTAGCATCAGAGGCGAAAACTGGGGAACAGTACCAGTGTCTTGATACGCTATTAGCTGCCCCAAACGCAACGCGCCACGATGAACCGCCAAAACGCTTTAAGGGCATGTTTCCCTACACATCTGGCAGCACCGGAAAACCCAAAGGTATTAAGCGAGATGAAGACCTAACGCGGCCAGACCCTTATTTAATATTTAAAGGGCTGTCTGAAGCGTTAATGCAGCTATCAATAGGTGATCGCTTTTTCGTCTCGGCACCGCTTTATCACAGTGCACCACACGCGCTTACGCTCTGCTGTTTAGCAGCGGGTAATATTGATGTATACATTGAGCCTCAATTCGACCCCGAACGCTTTTTACAAGACATAGAGCGGTTTAAGCTGACTCACGCCTATATTGTTCCCACTATGATGGTGAGGCTACTTAAACTGCCCGAGTCGATAAGAAGCAAATACGACACTTCAAGTTTGCGATTTGCCTTATCAACCGGGTCCGCACTGCCAAGCGATGTGAAAGAAGCAATGATTAACTGGTTTGGTCCAATTTTCTATGAATCTTATGGTGCTAGTGAATTAGGCTTTATGACCCTAATTTCATCTCAAGAAGCATTAGATAAGCCAAATTCTGTGGGTAAGCCCATTCCCGGTGCCGCGATTAAAATACTGAGCGACGATAAAGAGGAGTGCGAAGTAGGTGGTGTTGGCGTTATATATGCGCACCTTTCCATGTTCGCGCCATTCAAATATACCAATACTACGGGCACGCAAAGCGACTTACATGTTGGTGAATTCACGACATTAGGTGATATGGGTTATGTGGACGAAGATGGCTACTTATATATTTGCGATAGGAAAAAAGACATGATCATCTCAGGTGGCGCCAATATATTTCCTGCTGAAATAGAAAGCGTCATCATAGAAATGCCTGAAGTTGCAGACTGCGCGGTATTCGGTGTACCTGATGCTGAGTATGGCGAGAAAGTGGTGGTGGCTGTTGAATGCTCGCCCGACAATGCGCTTTCAATTGATGCGCTACACGGGTATTTAGATGGCAAACTAGCGCGGTTCAAGTGGCCTAAAATGTTGCAAATACTCGATGCCCTGCCCAGAGAAGATACGGGTAAAATATTTAAGAACAAACTTAGAGCTCACTTTTGTCAATAAAAGAAACCGCTAGAGCTATTTTGAAGGTTTTGTGAAGGTATAAATTAACGCTGGTCATGACCCTGTGCATTCGTGCTACATTGGTAATATTCCGAATAAGAGAGCTTAGACAAAGACGGCAAAAACGAATAAGAAGGGAAGTGGGAAACTACCTGTTTGTATACATAAGCCCAGAATTGAAACAGGCACTGCAACGCTTAAGTTTGGCTAATTTGAGTATGGCAATTGGCAGAGCAGACCACTTTACCATTCAAAATCGTTACCATAAGCCGCAACAACGCAAAGGGTAAACTATGAGAAGAGCAGTTATCACCGGTCTTGGTATCGTATCAAGCATCGGCGTAAATAAAGAAGACGTACTTGCTTCACTTAAAGCGGGTAAGTCTGGAATTACATTTTCAGAACAGTTCGCCGAAATGGGCCTTCGCAGCCAAGTTTGGGGCAACATCGACATCGATTTGAAAGACCATATTGACCGTAAAGCTATGCGCTTTATGGGCGATGCGGCAGGCTACGCATACGTAGCGATGCAACAAGCCATTGCAGACTCTGGTTTAGAAGAAAGCGACATTTCAAACGAGCGTACAGGTATTATTGCTGGCTCAGGTGGCGCCTCTTCTGAAAACCAAGTACTTTCTGCTGATATTCTTCGCGAAAAGGGCGTTAAGCGTGTTGGTCCATACATGGTTCCTCGCTGTATGGCATCTACGGTATCGGCTTGCTTAGCGACACCGTTTAAAATTCGCGGCGTGAACTATTCAATTGCTTCTGCGTGTGCAACTAGTGCCCACTGTATTGGTAATGCGCTAGAGCTTATTCAGCTTGGTAAGCAAGACGTAGTATTCGCCGGTGGCGGTGAAGAATTACATTGGTCACTATCAAGTCAATTCGACGCTATGGGCGCACTAAGCTCTAAATATAACGACAATCCTGCTGTGGCATCACGTACTTATGACGCAGCACGCGACGGCTTTGTAAGTTCAGGCGGCGGCGGTATGGTTGTTGTTGAAGAACTTGAGCACGCGCTTGCACGCGGCGCAAAAATCTACGGCGAAGTAGTAGGTTACGGCGCTACATCAGACGGTTTCGACATGGTTGCACCGTCGGGTGAAGGCGCAATTCGCTGTATGAAAATGGCAATGCAAAATATCGATGCGCCAATCGATTACTTGAATACCCACGGCACATCTACGCCTGTAGGTGACGTGAAGGAACTTGCGGCGATTCAAGAAGTGTTTGGCCAAGCGGGTGTGCCAATTAGTGCAACCAAGTCACTGACAGGCCACGCACTAGGAGCTGCGGGTGTAAACGAAGCTATATACAGCTTGTTGATGATGGAGAATAACTTTATTGCGCCATCAATTAACATCGACACACTGGACGACGCGGCACAAGGGCTAGATATTGTTACCCAAGCACGTGAAGCAACGTTAAACACAATTATGTCTAACAGTTTTGGTTTCGGCGGCACTAACGCAACGCTTGTTATGCAGCGTTATAACGGTTAATTAAAACCGCTTGAACCAGTAAGCTTTTTTAACTTCAGTTAAGAAGTTTCAAAGAAGACAAAAGGGCGTAAACCTGAGCACCGTGGGTGCTTGTGTTTACGCCCTTTTTGTATTGGTATTTTTTAAATAAAACCTGTGTTTTCAGAAGCGGCCGCTTAAGCGATTGTAATTGTGTGTTTTGTCCGTGAAGCAGAATGTCAAATTTTTATTAAGCGCAGTGTTTCGAGTGACGCTAAATTTGTCGTTTAACTAAGTGCTCTGAGTCATCTGTTAAACCTAACTTTCATTACCTAATTGGCAATCTTTGTCAATGTTTGCCATAATTTTAGGATGGTGAACATTCGGAAATAGACAATGGCAACTTTAAATGTGTCGCTTCCTGACGAAATGCGTGCGTGGATTGATGAACAAGTAAAAACTGGCAAATTTGCTAATGCTAGTGATTATATTCGCGATTTAGTGCGTCGCAATCAGAGTGAGCGAGAGGCAATTAGCTTAGCTCTCATAGAAGGTGAATTGAGTGGGAAAAGTGATAAGAATGTTATAGATATTATTCAAGTTAAGAAAACTCGAGCCTCAGAATGAATAAATATACCCTCTCCAATAAAGCAGAGGAAGTTATCTCCGGGATTTACGATTATTCAGCCAATATTCATGGCGTAACTCAAGCTGAAGCCTATCTTGTTGCCCTACACGAAGCTCTAGTCATTCTGGCGGAAAACCCTAGTATCGGTACTTCAGCTGAGGATATCAGAAAGACTTACTTTCAACTGCCAGTTCATAGGCACATGGTCTTCTATAAAAAAGTCGATGACGGCATTTTCGTCATTAGGGTACTTCATCAACAGATGAAATACTCTATACATCTATGCGATTGAAATACGGAGGAAAGACCCAGTAATGTGGCTGAAGCGTCAAGTCAAATAAACTGATAACGACTAAACAAGGTATCTGGCTCGGGAATAGTGATTTTCCCGTAATGCCGTTTTACCAAACCTTCTTGTTGAAGTTCACCTAATAACTGGTTCACCGTTTGCCTACTGCTATTTATCATTTGCGCTAAAGACTCTTGCGAAAGGGTAAGTGTAATCGCGTTGTGTTTGGGCAAATGTTGACCGTAACTGGTGGTAAGCATTAAAAGCCGTTTTACCAGCTGGTGCTTAAGGCTAAGCCCTGCGCTTGAGTCAATAAACTGAAACGCACTGCGCACTCGCGTGCATAAAAGGCGAGTAAAATGCGGGTAGAGTTCAGGGAACTGTTCAAGCAGTGCTTTAAACGCGTTCTTTTGAATAATCGCTACCGTGCAATTTGTCTCGCAGAAGTTGTCGTGAGTACGGGGGAGGTCGTCAAACATCGATATCTCACCAAACCAGGTGCCGGGGCCCAGTAGCGCAAATAGCATCTCTCGACCATCTACGCCCACAGTGACAACTCTTAAACGGCCCTCGCATACACCATAGAAACCGACACCGTCTTCACCTTTGGCATGCAGTTGCTGCCCGGCTTTTAGGTGTTTTAGGCGCATCTTGTCGAACATGGCTTCCTGCAAATAGGGTGGGATCGCGCCAAACCAAGTAGAGCTAGCGAGAACAGGTTTAAACTTTTCCATTTAACAAATTTCTTACAATGTCGTATATCCGACAGTGTATAGCAATTACTGCGCGTAATGTAGGCGGTAAGAAAAAGTAAGTGGAAGTTTCATTGAAACGCTCAAGGTATCGAGCCTTCCACCTAGGGCTCACCCGCCTCAAATGAAATTAATTTGTACGTTAAAAGAGTAAAGCTATGACAGATTCAGTAAAGTCGAAAGTTAGCAGTGAAGAATGGCAAACCCGTGTTGATCTTGCCGCATGTTATCGCGCAGTTGCTATGTATGGTTGGGACGACCTCATTTTTACTCACATTTCTGCTCGTGTTCCTGGGCCTGACCATCATTTCTTGATTAATCCCTACGGTTTAATGTTTGATGAAGTTACGGCATCAAGCTTGGTTAAAGTTGATCTTCACGGTAACAAAGTAATGGAAAGTGAATACGACATTAACCCAGCAGGTTTTACTATTCATAGCGCCGTTCATGAGGCTAGAGACGATGCAAAGTGCGTGTTGCATTTGCATACAGCAGAAGGTGTGGCGGTATCCATTTTAGAAAAAGGACTGCAGCCTTACTCGCAACAGTCGCTTTTTCCGCTGGCGTCGCTTTCCTATCATGCCTACGAAGGCGTGGCGCTAAACCCAGAAGAAAAAGTGCGATTGGTTCGCGACCTTGGCGATACCCAATTTATGATTTTGCGCAATCACGGGCTTTTAACCTGTGCAGACAATATTCCCGATGCTTTCTTGTTTATGTTTATTATGCAGCGCGCCTGTGAAATTCAGTTAAAAGCGCAGGCCACAGGCAAACCGCTTATTCCAATTCATTCGGCAATTCTAGATGGCATTCGAATGCAGGCCGATCAAGTCACCCGGCAGGCTGGTGGTTCGTTAGCATGGCCGGGTATTAAACGACGCGTTGAACGCCGTTTCCCTGGTTACGACAAGTAACTATTTAAAGTTAACGTTATCCAATACCACGTTCGCAAAGGATGAAGTGGACAAAAAACGTGAGCTAAAGCGGTTTGCTCTAAGCGTTCCCGTTTTAAAGGATTGTATGAACTTCGGCCGTCTCTTTAATGTTGCGGCCAAACGTGCATCAAAATGACGTAAATTAAACGAATCACCGATAAGATAAATCAAGGGCGCTGGGTTACTAAAAGCCTAAGTTAAGGTACACTTAGCGCCATGAAAATACTTCTTGAAGATACCATTCCGTTTGGCACCGATTACCTTAATAGCGTAGGTGAGATTGAAACCTATGCGTGGCAATCTCTTGTGCCTGAAATGCTGCGCGATGTAGATATTCTTGCGCTACGTTCTACCACCAAGGTTACCCCTGAACTGCTGACCAGCGCTAACAAGCTTAAGTTTGTTACTACGGCAACGGCGGGGACCAATCATCTAGATAAAACGCATTTAGATAGCGTGGGTATTATGCATAGCAGTGCAGCAGGCTGTAATGCCGTAGCGGTTGCCGAGTACGTGTTGAGTGTTTTGCTGCACGCGCAAAAAGCCCAAAAGCTCGATTTATATAATGCGACAGTGGGAATAGTAGGTGCTGGTAATGTGGGAACTGCATTATCAAGAATTTTAATGGCAATTGGCGTTAAACACTGTCTGTATGACCCACCGCTACAGCAAGCGCTAGCAAAATCTGGTAAGAAGGAGCATAACGGTCAGTCATTTGTAGACTTAGCGCAAATAGCAAAGTGCGATGTTATCTCGCTTCACGTGCCTTTTATTAAAGGCGGCGAATATCCTACATATCAGATGATAGACGAAGTGTTTCTGGAAGGATTAACGTCAAACCAGCTGCTTATAAATGCGTGCCGGGGTGAGGTTATTGATGAAGTGGCACTACTTAGCGTACTTCAAGGGGAAAAAGCGCCAACGGTGGTACTCGACGTATTCGATAATGAGCCTGCCATAAATACAGCATTATTTGACTATGTTTGGTTCGTTACACCACATATCGCGGGGCACTCTGTAGAAGGCAAAGTGCGCGGTACGCAAATGATTTACGAGCAAATTTGTGACGTAGTGGGCAAAGCCCCAGACAAAGTGCTTAGCGACTTTTTAGAGAAAACCAATCCGATCAAAGTTGCGTTAAACTCGCCTGAGGCGGTGCGGTTGTCGGTTGAGGATCTCATTGCCGTATTCCACAATGTGTATGATGTAGCTATTGACGATGAGATAACGCGAAACGCGTTTGCGTCAGGCCATAATGAAACGCCAGAGACACACATAGCAAATACGTTCTCTACATTGCGCAAGCAATACAGAGTGCGTCGCGAGTGCAGCGCCTATGCGTTACACTTGCCAAAAAACACCAGTAAGCAAATCCAAGACACATTCACCAAACTGGGCTTTCACGTAAGTCTGGTTTAGTTATTTTAATATTAGGAGCATAAAGCATTATGTCGCAAGCGTTTGACGTAGCGGTACTTGGCGCCACAGGTCTAGTGGGCCAAACCATGATTGAACTATTAGAAGAGCGAGACTTTCCGGTAAACCGTTTGTATCCTCTTGCCAGTAAACGTTCAGCAGGTAGTACCGTGTCGTTTAAAGGCGAAGACATTGAAGTATTAGATGCTGATGATTTCGACTGGTCATTAGTGCAATTTGGCTTTTTCTCAGCTGGAGGCAGCATTTCTGCAAAATTTGCTCCGCTAGCGGCAGAGGAAGGCTGTATTGTTATCGACAATACTTCAGAGTTTCGTTACGAGCCAGATATCCCACTTGTGGTGCCAGAAGTTAACGCCCATGCACTGGCAGAATTTCGCAATAGAAACATTATTGCGAACCCAAATTGCTCAACCATTCAAATGTTGGTTGCACTTAAACCTATTCAAGACGCTGTTGGTATTGACCGTATTAACGTGTGCACATACCAGTCAGTTTCTGGTGCCGGTAAAGAAGCCATGGAAGAACTGGCTAAACAAACCGCAGGTTTGCTAAACGCACGTGAAGTAAAGCCAGAGTCGTTTAGTCGCCAAATTGCCTTTAACGTTATCCCTCAAATCGACGTATTCCAAGACAACGACTACACCAAAGAAGAAATGAAAATGCTGTGGGAAACCCAAAAAATTATGGGCGATCAAAGCATTTTGGTAAACGCCACGGCTGTGCGCGTACCGGTTTTCTATGGTCATGCTGAAGCTATTCACCTTGAAACGCGTTCGCCAATAGATGCGCAGCATGTTAAAGAGCTTTTAGCCGATGCGCCAGGCGTAACAGTTTACGACGGTAATGAGCAATTCCCAACGCAAGTAAGCAGCGCTAGTGGCAACGACATTGTGCATGTGGGGCGTATCAGGAATGATATTACTCATCCGTGTGGTTTAAATTTGTGGGTGGTGTCTGACAACATTCGCAAGGGTGCAGCGACAAACAGCATTCAAATTGCTGAGACACTCATTCGCGACTACTTGTAAGTATTCTACAGAGGTTCCGCCTCTGATTAATCGGATAAGCACAGGAAAAGGTAAACATTTTTCTGTGCTTGCCGATACGCAATGAAAGGGGCATTACCCGTTGCAATGAAGTGGCACTATTCAATGGGATAGAAAGACAGCACTCGAAGCTACTGAATGGCCGTTTTTAGCGAAAATTTGAGCATTAGAGCGCTTCAATACTACTGTCTAACTAGATCACCCTTAATAACTGGTTTATAGTTTGTAAAGTTAGGAATAGAACAACGTTAAAAACAATACTCAGTCAGACACTTAGGCGAACGGTAAGAACTCTATAAAGCGCGAATAAATCTTACTGCTAAGTTCAAAAAGACTGTAAAACGCTGGCTTGATTATTAATGGTTTCAAGGTGGCTTAAGAATAAAAATAAAAGCCAATATTTTCTTCCGTACTGATTGGCTAGAAAATCCGCCCATACGTCTCGGGTGGTAAAGACGCTTGAGGGCATATAGGACTGCTATGAAATTGCATTTGACGGGCTTACTTTTACTAACACTTTGTTTGTCTAGCCCTATTATCACTGTTGATGCACAAGAACGCGCTACCTTCTTAAAAGGTCCCAAAGACGCAACTGATCAGTATTCGGGCCTGGAATATGGGCCCATCGACGCCAACGATACCCTGTGGCGCATTGCTGAGCGCTATCGCCAAAACAATAACCTGAGCGTATATCAGGTTATGACCGCCATTTACGAGCTCAATCCAAACGCATTTGAAAACGGCAATTTAAATTTATTAGTTGATGGTGCGGTATTAAAGTTACCATCAGAGCGGTATATCGCCAGAATTGATAAGCAAAAAGCCCAGATGCGCGCTGAGCAGGATGATAGAACATTTGCTGAAATGCTTAATAAACCTGGCAGTAGCGTAAGAAACATCAAGCCCGCATCGCCTCTAGTAAATCAACAAGACTTAACGCAAACCCAAACTGATATTGAGCAGAAAATCACTCGCTTGGATCAGGAACAAACCCGACAATTCGACGAACTGCGTATGCAGTTTGCTGCCTCACTGGAAAATGTTGAAGCGATTCTTAACGAAAACAGACGCTTGTACGAGCGTGTTGAGGCCGTTAATGGCGAACTAGAAACCTTGCGTGGGCAAGTCGAAGGCGACGTCAAGAGCCAGCTTGATATGCAAGTGGCACTTCAGCAAGAATTGCTCGACATGATCAAGGCCGAGCAAGCGCAGCGCGAAGCAGAAAAGCAGTCTTCGTTTTTGAGCCCACTTACCAGCCCTCTGAGCCTAATTATTGGCTCGGCAATTCTGTCACTATTGTTAGTTGGTGGCCTCATCATGTGGCTGCTTAAACGCAACAGTAAGCCTGAAGAAGCGCCTGCGGCTGCTCCTACTATTACAGCTGACAACGATGACGTGCCGGTACCTGACTCTGACATAGGCGATCTTTCAAGTGCACTAGCCTCTGACTTTGATGATAAAGCAGAGTTGTCAGATGACGATTTATTTAATGACGACGACTTGCTCGATGACGTACTTACCTCAGATTTAGAAGAAAGCCTAGATGATGAGCTAGAAACCTTCGCCGACCTTGAAGACGATATGTTGGTGCCAGACGATGGTAGTGATGACTTGTTTGAAGCTGGCGATGATGAGCTTGATCAAAGTGAACTAGATAGCCTGTTCGATGACGATGACCTGTCAGATAAAGTATTAAACGAAAACGACGCTGACGACCTTGAAGGCTTCGACCTTTCGGGGGATGACGACATCTTTGATGAAGATGCTGAAGAAAGCGAGCCAGAGACGGCGGTTGCTGAAGAGCCTGCATCGGCAGATGACGATGATTTTGACATTGACGACTTACTCGATAATGTTCAAAGCCAAGATACAACAGAATCTGAAAGTGACGAGCTAGATGAGGCGGGCGACGTAGACCCTGACGATATCCTTGCCGAGGTCAACGGAGCTGCAGAATCTGAAAATGTTGACGAAGACGATATCGACGCGTTGCTTGCTAGTTCGGTTGATTCATTGCCTGACACCGAAGAAGACGACGGTTTAGAAAGCGTTGCATCATTGCCGAGCGTAGAAGATGAAGACGATAAGCCTGAAATCAGTATTGACGATTTGCTAGAAGAACATGGCGTTGATGCAGGCCTTACCGATGAGCTAGACAGCAACGATGACCTTATTAATGAGGATATGCTGAGCAAGCTAGATGATGAAATTAATCAGCAAAACAAAGAAATAGATAAAATCACCGACGATTTGCTAAACGAAATTGAGCAAATCGAAATGATGGGTGGTCTAGGCGACGAATATGACGAAGACGAAGATGACATTGAAGAAGAAATAACTACTTCTTCGCCGTCGCCGCAGTCTATCCAGAGTCTTGATGCCATTACTGATGATTTGGACGAAATTGTCACCGACGAAATCGAAACTAACGCGGACTTCAGTGACCCTCTTTCCGATGAGCTTATTGCAGAGTTACAGGCGGAAGATGAGCTTGCTGAAGAGCCCTCAGCGGATCAATTGACCTCAGCAGAGCAAGAGCATTTAGAGGATGAAAATAACTCGGCTGATGACGAGGCTGAAGAAAATGACCCAAGCGCATTACCTTCTGATAATGATGAAGACGGTGACTTTGACGACCCGTTTACCGACGAGTTACTTGCAGAACTAGAAGCAGAATTGGAAGGTGAGCCTGAAGTTAGCCCCGAACCTCATGATGAAGATTTGAACCTTGATGATGCCGAAAGCGAAGAAAACGACGATGATTTTAGCGACCCGCTAACTGACGAGTTGCTTGCTGAATTAGAAGCTGAGGAGTCTAAAGGCAGTGAAGATGTAGATCTGCTAACAGACGAGCTACTTTCTGAACTTGAATCTGAAATAGAATCTGATGATGAAACAGACGCAGAGTTTGAACCTGAACTAGAGATTGAGCCTGAATTAGAGGCGGAACTTGAGTCTGAGCCGGAGCCGGAATCAGAGCTAGAGTTTGAAGCTGAGTCTGAGCTTGAATCTGAATTAGAACAGGATATCGATTCTGAAACAGAACAAGACCAAGAGCCAGAAGACAAAGTTGAACCTGAAGCCGACTCGGAAGATGAAGTAGAGCTAGAGGCGGAAGCCGAAGGTGAAACGGAGTCAGAACTAGATTTAGAGCCAGAGTTTGGCACTGAAGTAGAAACAGAACAAGACGCTGAGACTGAGTCTGAATTAGAAGCGGACCTCGAATCTGAGCCAGCGCCGGAGTCAGAGCTTGAATTTGAAGCTGAGCCTGAGCTTGAACCTGAATTAGAACAGGATATCGATTCTGAAACAGAACAAGACCAGGAACCAGGAGAAAAAGCTGAACCTGAAACTGAAGCTGAACCTGAAGCCGACTTGGAAGATGAACTAGAGCTAGAGGCGGAAGCCGAAGGTGAAACGGAGTCAGAACTAGATTTAGAGCCAGAGTTTGGCACTGAAGTAGAAACAGAACAAGACGCTGAGATTGAGCCGGAATTAGAAGCGGAACTTGAGTCTGAGCCAGAGCCGGAATCAGAGCTAGAATTTGAAGCTGAGCCTGAGCTTGAACCTGAATTAGAGCAGGATATCGATTCTGAAACAGAACAGGACCACAAAGCAGAAGATAAAGCTGAACCTGAAGCCGACTTGGAAAATGAACTAGAGCTAGAGGCGGAAGCCGAAGGTGAAACGGAGTCAGAACTAGATTCAGAGCCAGAATTTGGCACTGAAGTAGAAGCAGAACAAGACGCTGAGATTGAGCCTGAATTAGAAGCGGAATTTGAGTCTGAGCCGGAGCCGGAATCAGAGCTAGAGTTTGAAGCTGAGTCTGAGCTTGAACCTGAATTAGAACAGGATATCGATTCTGAAACAGAACAAGACCAGGAACCAGAAGAAAAAGCTGAACCTGAAGCCGACTTGGAAGATGAACTAGAGCTAGAACCTGAAGCCGAGACAGAACTAGAGCCAGAAACTGACGTAGCGCCAGATTCCGAAACCGTTGATGAAGACGCCGAAGCAAGAGCGGAGGAAACGTCAGACGATCCACTAGATGACGCTATTGAAGCGTTTGAAAGGCAAATGATGGATGATATCCCTTCGTTCAGTCAGATGGATACGGAAGAGCCCTCAGCGCAGGAAAAGCCTTTAGCGGGAGAAGAGCCCTCAGCGCGGGAAAAGCCTTCGGCGCCAACAGAGCAATCGGAAGATGCTTCAGCAGAAGACAGTGATGAATACGACGACAGCCTTCTAAACGCTGCTTATGACGAAATAGAAAGCTTTGAATTAGAGCAAGAAATTGACGGCGTAGTAGACGGTGAAGATGAAGAGTTATTATCAAAATCTGACGCTGACGAAGATTCAAGTTCACCTGAAACAGCTGATTCAAACCAGCGCGACTCAGATGAGAATAAAGAAGACTTTAACGAACTTGACGATGTTCCAGGCCTTGACGACTGGCTGTCTGCTTCCGGTGACGATGACCATGTAGACGACAACGAGATTCTTGACGATCTTGACAGTGCGGAATTCGATGAGCTTCTTCAAAGTCTTGAGTCAGACGCTATTGTTGATACAAGTGATGTCGACACCAGTGAAATTGAAAGTGATGACGACGGTCAGGATCCAGAAGCATCTTCAGCAGAGAGTGAAGATACTTTCGAACTTGAGCAGGAAGATGATGAAGCCACATTCGAGTTAGAAGAGAGTGACGACAACCTTGGATTCGACGAAAGCGATGATACGTTTGAACTAGACGAAGAAGATGAAACCTTTGAGCTAGGTGAAGACGGCGCTTTTGAGTCTGAGCAAGAAGACGACGATGATACTTTCGCCATTGAAGAAGATGATTCGGAACTTGCATTAGACGACCTTGAAATTCCAGACGATGTGGAATTGGATATTGCCACACCAACTGAAATTGAAGAGGACGAACAAGACGCTCAATCCGCTGAGACTGAAAAGGCTCAAGAGGATGACCTTAAACTCGATAACCCTGATTTAGATCTCGCTGCCTTACTTAGTGATGTCGACGGGGAAAGTGATGCTCAAACGCCTCCAGACGACTTCCTTGATGTAGAGGCTTTGATGGACGATGGCGATGATGCAGACGCTATTGACCCGGATAGCCAAGCACTAGATCTTGATGTGAGTTTATCTGACTTCACAGGTGTATCTGATGAAGACACGGTGATTGATATAGATAAAGACGCAGGACAAAACGCTAACTTGGATTTGGCTCGTGCCTATATTGAAATGGACGATGTAGACGCTGCGAAAGAGTTACTTGAAGAAGTGATGGAAGAGGGTAGCGAAGAACAAAAACAGGAAGCAGCAGCGATTTTAGCGAATATTGCCTAAGTAATCTTTACGGACACGCATAATAGATTGTTCGCTAGACGTAATGAACGGCCCGTATATTTAAAAGATATACAGGCCGTTTTTGTTTTAGGCGATGTACATTCATTTTCTATGAGCGAAAAGGGTTTTGCGTATTAGCAGCATTGCATGTTGCAAGCGACATGACTACACTTAGCGCCTTTTCAGAAACGGGGTAAAACAGATATGGGGCGAATTGCCTTAGGGATTGAATACGACGGTGCTGCTGTATACGGATGGCAACGCCAACGTGAAGTACCAAGTGTTCAAGAACATCTTGAAAAGGCACTATCGACAGTAGCCAACCAACCCATTGAAGTGCAATGCGCTGGACGTACCGATGCTGGTGTACACGCTACTGGGCAAGTAGTTCACTTTAACTGCGATGCGCCACGCTCAGAGCGCGCTTGGACACTCGGTGTTAATGCGAACCTACCAAATTCTGTTGCGGTTACTTGGGCAAAGAACGTCAGTGATGACTTCCATGCGCGTTTTTCTGCTACCCATCGCCGCTATCGTTACGTAATTCATAATGCGAAAATGCGTCCTGCTATTCTCCATTCCGGTGTAACCCATATTCACCGCGAATTAGACGAGAAAAAAATGCATGTTGCCGCACAAGCATTGTTAGGCGAGCAAGACTTTACCTCGTTCCGCGCAGCGCTTTGCCAAAGTAAAACGCCATTTCGCAACGTTACTGATGTAAGCGTATATCGCCAAGGGCGATACGTTATCATTGATATTCGAGCCAATGCTTTCTTGCATCATATGGTTCGCAATATCACGGGCGCGCTTGTTGAGATTGGGGCAGGGGAGCAAGACGTAAATTGGATAGCTCACTTGTTAAGCCTGAAAGACAGAAGTAAATCTGCAGCCACGGCGAAGCCAAATGGGTTGTACTTGGTCGACGTCACTTACCCTGACGAGCATGGTTTGCCTAAGCCGCCTTTAGGACCACTATTCCTTCCAGAAGCCTAATCTATCTACCTTCGCCTTTAAATTTTTCAATCTGAGTTAGCTGCACATCGCCTAGCAGTTAACTCAGGTTGTATTGAAGCGTGTATCTTCAAATCATCCCTTGCCAACTTCTAAGACCAGTTTTGTTTTTTCCATTTCGTTGTATTGTGGTCTAATAGCGCGCTATATTAGGTAGCTGTTCTATTGTGTTACGTATTTTTTCTTTGTAATACAGTATGAAACTTAAAAAATTAATGTATTGTTGACCACAAGTATGAACAAACATCAATCGTCATGGTCGGCAAACAAAAAAACAAAGGATTCAATTTCCATGAGCTGGATTCAAAAAATTCTTCCTCGCACGCAAACATCAACCAAAGGTAACGTACCAGAAGGTATCTGGACGAAGTGTGGTTCATGCCAAGCAGTGCTGTATAAGAGCGAACTGGAAAAACTTCAGGAAGTTTGCCCTAAATGTGACCATCACATGCGTATTACGGCACGCCGCCGTATCGATGCGTTCCTAGATGATGGCGATCGCGTTGAGTTAGGTGCAGAGCACGAGCCGCAAGACGTACTTAAATTTAAAGACTCTAAACGTTATAAAGATCGCATTGTTGCCGCACAAAAGGCGACAAACGAAAAAGACGCACTAGTGGTAATGCAGGGCAAGCTAAAAGGTATGCCGGTAGTGGTTGCGTGTTTTGAGTTTGCGTTTATGGGCGGCTCAATGGCATCGGTTGTAGGCGCTCGCTTCGTTGCTGCTGTTAATGCATGTTTAGAAAACGATATGCCGCTTATTTGCTTTAGTGCAAGTGGTGGTGCACGTATGCAAGAAGCATTGATGTCGCTAATGCAAATGGCTAAAACATCTGCAGCGCTTGCTAAAATGAGCAAGAAAGGCCTGCCTTATATCAGCGTGCTTACCGACCCTACAATGGGCGGTGTATCTGCAAGCTTGGCAATGCTTGGTGACGTAAACGTAGCCGAGCCAAAAGCGCTTATCGGCTTTGCAGGTCCTCGCGTAATCGAACAAACAGTAAGAGAAAAGCTGCCTGAAGGTTTCCAACGCAGTGAGTTCCTTGTTGAGAAAGGTGCAATTGATATGATTGTTGACCGCAGAGATATGCGTGATAGATTACACAGCCTGTTGGTTAAGTTGCATTATAAGAATTAGTGAATAACGAAAACAATCTAAATACTGGCTCAGCGCCACACGCAGAAAACGCCTCAGCGTCTTCATCTTCGCAAAAAAGCCTGAGCCAGTGGTTATCCTACCTAGAATCTATTCATCCTAGCGCCATCGATATGGGGCTAGACAGAGTGAAAGAAGTGGCCAATGCCATGGCACTTTCACTCAGCCAGTCTTTGGTTATTACTGTAGCAGGCACAAACGGTAAAGGCACAACGTGCCGCTTACTTGAGCAGGCCATGCTTTCGCAAGGCAAAAGTGTTGCGGTATACAGTTCACCCCATTTAACCGACTATCGTGAACGCGTGCGTTACAACGGCGAATTACCGCCTGCCGATGAATTTGTAAATGCATTTGAGTTTGTTGAAAGCGCGCGAAAAGACACGGGTGGCGAACCTATTACTCTAACTTACTTTGAGTTCGGTACACTGGCTGCCATGAAAATGATGCAGTCATGGGCTGTTGATGTGGTCATTCTTGAAGTAGGCCTAGGCGGACGTTTGGATGCCACCAACATTATTGACCCCAATCTGGCTGTTATTACGACTATCGATCTTGACCATCAAGATTGGCTTGGTAATACCCGCGAAAAAATTGCTCGGGAAAAAGCGGGCATTATGCGCAAAAGCGGCAATGCAGTAGTTGGTGAGCTGTTTCCTCCATCATCGCTTTACGATGTGGCTAACGAGCTACAAGCTAACGTACGTTGGGCTACACAAGATTTCGAAACAGTGGTAGCAAGTGATTACAGTGAGTGGAGCTGGAAAGGGAAGAGCAATAGTTATACGTCGCTACCTTATCCTAAAATTCCACTTCAAAATGCGAGTACAGCGTTGGCCGCGCTGGAGCTACTAGATTTGCTGCCCGAAGAAAGCGTGGTAAGAGATATTATTGAGAACACCACCATGCCGGGGCGCCAGCAGACTATCAGTGATTCCCCGTTAGTAGTTGTAGACGTTGCCCATAATCCACAAGCGACGACAGCTATGCAAGATTGGCTAAACCGTTACGATGTAAGCCAAATGCGCGTTGTGGTGGGCATGCTAAAAGATAAGTCTATTGCAGAGACCTTAGCGCCACTGGCGACACTTAATGCCAAGTGGTACGTAGCGTCAACGAGTGGTCCTCGGGGCTGCAAGGCAGAAGTACTTGAAAATGCACTTGTTAATGCCGGCACAACCATAGAGAATATAGACACGTTTCAGGACGTGACCTCGGCATATCAGCGCGCGCTTGCAGATTATCAAACTGGTGAACTTATTCTCGTTTTTGGTTCTTTTGTTACCGTCGCAGACGTGCTTGCTGAGCAAAACTAACACGCGCATTGTAGAGTAAAACCGTGTATTCAAGCAGGAGAGCACAGTGACATCGGCATTAAAGAATAGACTGGTGGGGACAATTATTGTTGTCGCCCTAGCGGTAATCTTTTTACCAGACTTTCTTGATGGCAAAAAGCAAACAAACAGAGAACCTTTTGTCTCTGTACCTGCTAATCCGCCTAAAAAGCCCATCGTAGAGCCAGAATCTTTTCCATCAGAGCGCGTGGCGAAAGCTGCGGTGCCAGCGGTTGAAATTCAAGATGAAACGGCATTAGATGATGATCTGGATTCTTCTGGCGCAGGGGAAAGTGGTCGTGCAGGTGAAGCCACTACCGCAAAAGCGCCAGCGGTGAAAACCTTTGAAGAAGAGGACAATCTAGCAAGCCAAACGGTGGTTAATACAAAAAGTGCCGCAGACGATGACGCTGGTTGGGTTATTCAACTTGGCAGCTTCCGACACGAGAAAAACGTGAAGGCACTGCTGACGAAACTGGAAAAGGCTGGGTATCGTGCGTTTAGTCGCAAAATTCAGACCAGTTCTGGCCCGCTTAATAAAGTTTTCGTTGGCCCGGATTTAGACAAGAAGAAACTGGAATCGGCACTACCTCACTTAAAGGAACTCACGAGTCTTAAAGGTAAGGTCACTACGTTCAAAGTTGAATAGTGCGCATTGTTCCTGGTGCTTGTCGAATTAAGCACGGACAGAGCAACAGGGATTGGTATTACAGACTAGTAATATTTTTATCTTCTGTTAGAATGCGCGCCATCTCGCCAAAGG
Organism: Alteromonas sp. DY56-G5; assembly: GCF_041414725.1. NCBI lineage: Bacteria > Pseudomonadati > Pseudomonadota > Gammaproteobacteria > Alteromonadales > Alteromonadaceae > Alteromonas > Alteromonas sp. DY56-G5. The sequence goes on from NZ_JANHZQ010000009.1 coordinate 123,782, forward strand.
CTCGTTGCTTTACGATAAAAAGCAACATCAACGCAATAAAGAGACGATGAACTGGGTAGACTTTTCCATACTGGGTATCATTGCGGTATCTACCTTAATAAGCCTGATCAGAGGGTTTGTTAAAGAAGCCATCTCGTTAGTGGTATGGTTTGCTGCACTCTTTATTTCAAGCAACTTCTACGCTGACCTCGCCGTTTACTTCACAGCCATTGACGATCCTTACTTAAAAAACGGTGCTGCAATTGCAGCATTGTTTGTCACCACGCTCATTCTTGGCGGCATGATCAATTACGTGATTAGCCAATTGGTTCAGGCAACTGGGCTGTCTGGAACAGATAGGGCCCTCGGTATAGTTTTTGGCGCACTGCGTGGCGTGCTTATAGTTAGCGCATTGCTCTTTTTTATGGATACCTTTACTGGTGCAGCTTCCTCAGATTGGTGGCAAGCATCGGTACTCATTCCAGAGTTTGGTGTCATCATTGAGTGGTTTTTCAGCTATGTGAAAGACTCCTCCAGTTTCTTAAATCCCGCTTGAAATAGGTAACGCACATGTGTGGTATAGTCGGAATAGTTGGTAAAACGCCCGTAGCTCAGTCACTGTACGACGGTCTAACGGTTATTCAACACCGTGGACAGGATGCCGCAGGCATAATGACTATCGACCAAAATATGTTTAATTTGCGTAAGGCAAATGGTTTGGTTCGAGATGTTTTCCATACGCGTCATATGAAGAGGCTGTCTGGCAACATGGGTATTGGCCATGTTCGCTATCCTACCGCGGGTACATCAAGCTCTGCAGAGGCGCAACCGTTTTATGTGAACTCGCCGTTTGGTATTGCCTTTGCTCATAACGGCAACCTCACCAACGCCCATGAGCTACAGGAAGAAGTATTCCGCATTGCACGCCGCCACATCAACACCACCTCAGATTCAGAATTATTGCTTAACATTCTTGCGCATGAACTGCAGCAGGTAGCAGGTTTAAGCGTAAGTGCCGAACACATTTTTGAAGTGGTAACGAAAGTTCATAAGAAAATTCGTGGTGCCTACGCAGTCGTTGCGGCGATCATCGGCCAAGGTATTGTAGCGTTTCGCGACCCGCACGGTATTCGTCCTCTAGCACTCGGTAAGCGTATGAGCGAGCTGGGTGAGGAATGGATGGTGGCATCTGAAAGCGTGGCGCTTGATGCTGTTGGCTTCCAGTTTGTGCGCGATGTAATGCCAGGTGAAGCGGTATTTATTACCGAGGAGGGTCAACTGCACACCAGACAGTGCGCCGAGAATCCAGTAACCTCTCCGTGTATCTTTGAGTTTGTTTACTTTGCTCGCCCAGATAGCTTTATAGATGGCATTTCAGTTTATGCATCGCGTGTAAACATGGGCCGTAAGCTAGGTGAAAAAATTAAGCGCGAATGGGCAGATCTGGATATCGACGTGGTTATTCCTATTCCTGAAACGTCGATGGACGTGGCGCTTCAAATCGCGAACACACTGGATTTGCCATATCGCCAAGGCTTCGTTAAAAACCGCTACATTGGTCGTACTTTCATTATGCCTGGCCAAACCATGCGTAAAAAATCAGTACGCCGTAAGCTAAACGCAATCTCATCTGAGTTCAAAGGTAAGAGTGTACTACTTGTCGATGACTCTATCGTGCGCGGTACTACATCAGGTCAAATCATTGAGATGGCGCGTGAGTCAGGTGCGAAGAAAGTATACTTTGCGTCAGCTGCTCCAGAAATTCGTTTCCCAAATGTGTATGGTATTGATATGCCATCGGCAAACGAACTGATTGCTTATGGTCGTGAAATCGATCAAATTGCAGAGCTTATCCAAGCAGATGGCCTTATCTTCCAAGACATTTCTGACTTGGTGGATGCCGTTCGCGAAGAGAACGAAACCATTCAGCGTTTTGAAACGTCAGTGTTTGATGGTAACTATATTACTGCGGATATCGACCAAGAGTACCTTGAGCGAATTGATATGTCGCGCGGTGAAGCGTCAAGAAAAGCGCCAGTGGTACAAGCAGAGCTTAGCAATCTTGATGTGCATAACATTGATGCCGCTGATTAATGTAAGACGCTCTTTGATATAACAAAAAGCCGCTTTTTAAAGCGGCTTTTTTAATGTTTTATTTCAATGAAAGAGGCTAGTGAACAAATACCGGTCCGCCGGACAGTCCCCACACCAATACCGAACCTGTCATTAGAATAACGAGCAATACTAGCCCACATGTCACTACCGAGCTTGAGTAAATGAACCCTTTATCTTCTGGCATATGCATCAAAATTGGCACGCCAGAGTAGAGCAGGTATACCGAATAGCTAATACCGACTAACAGCGCCGTCATCACTACCCAGAGTTCTGGGTAAAGACCTGCGAAGCCCACCATAAACAACGGTGTAGCCGTGTAGGCCGCAAGTTCCAGCGACTGCGTATAAGTTGGCGTCGCATCAAACGCTTTAGCCAACTCATGAATAAGTACAGCCAATGCGACCACGCCTGCAATTAAGCCAAAATACATGCCTATACCCATCATTATGGCGGTATTTTCGCTAAGGCGAATTATGTCACCTGCGCCGATACTCCAGCCAGTATGGGCACTGGAATAATAGGCCACGAGTGAAGGAATGAGAGATATAAAAGCGATATGGGTAAGCGCGTAAAAATAGGTTTCGTGTTTGGTATCAATGGTTTGCCACTCTTCTTTTGGATGAGTGTAAATACCAATTAAATGATTCAAAATCATAAAGTCCTGCCTTGTTCACCAACGTTATTATTTTAAAAAATATTGTTGTGAGGCAGGGAGAACACACGGACTAACCGTAAAACCAAGGAGACACAAACATAGCGCAAAGCGCTAAACACTGCCGTTAACAATATGTTTACAAATTGAGTGTGCAGCAGAATGACTAAGCCGTCAATATAAATTGATTAATTTATAAACGGATGCAAAGCGTTAACTTTAGCGTGGTGCACCTGAGTGGAAACGCAATTCGTCATCGTCGCTTTCAATCAGCGATTTTTCAACGCTTCCGAAGTGGGCAACGCGCTCTGAAATATCGGTTTTAGCGATTTGCCCAGCCAGCGTTAGGTAGTCTTCAAAGTGTCTGGCCTCAGAGCGCAACAGCGACACATAGAACTTGCCTAAATTTTCGGAAACATACGGCGCAAGTTTGGCAAAGCGTTCACAGGAGCGCGCTTCAATGTAGGCACCACAAATGAGCTTGTCGACAAGCTTTTCAGGTTCGTAAGTGCGTACGTGACGCAACAAGCCATTGGCGTAACGACTGGATGTTACCGACTTATATTCAAACCCCAACTCGTGCATAATTTCTAGCACTTGGTAAAAATGATGAAGCTCTTCTTTAATTAGCATGACCATTTTATCAAGCATGTCTTTTTTAAAAGGGTCTAGCCCTTCAGTGTTAAATACATTTTTGGAAAGGTGCTTAGTATTAAGCGATTGCCAATCGCCTTCGTGGCGGTAAGTGAAGTCTTCGTAAGGTTTCAACCAGCCCAGCAATACCTTACTGGTTTCCTCATCGGCTACATAGCGGCGAAGTAGGTACATAGCCGACTGAGCCGCTTTAAGCTCGCAAATTAGGTGGTCAGTAAGGATAACGCGAAGGTTTTCCTCTTTCTGCGCTTCGTCTATCCACGACTGTGGCGTCTCGCAATGTAAAAAGGCATTGATTGGTGAAAGTAGAGACGTGACTTCAGAAGTGGAAATTACAGACATGTTGAAACTCAATTTTAAGTGCTACGGTTTTTCAGTTACATTTGAATTTGGCTGCTGCCAACGCTAGTTTCGGCAGTTTCGGTTTATAAAAGCACAAAATTCAGCGTATCTGAATTGAACCGCAATTTTACTTGATACCTACAAGCCCTTACAACTTAAAATAGAGGCCAATAAATTACAAAATGAATTATCTTGCCCATCTTTTCTTAGCCCGACCAACTGCCGATTCTCAATTCGGTAACCTACTCGGTGATTTCAGGCGGGGTGTTGATATTAAAGAGTTTGGACAAGCGGTACGGCTAGGTCTTAAAAACCACTATGAAGTCGATAGGTTCACCGACAGTCATACCAGCGTCTTAGCAGCAAAGGCGTTATTTCATAAAAGTCGTCGGCGCTTTGCACCTGTGGCGCTGGATATCTACTTCGATCACTTGCTAATTAAACATTGGGCGTCGTTTACAACACAGGGTTTTGACGAATTCAGGGAACAAAGTTTCGCATTGTTAGAACAGCGATTGCCCACTATGCCAAGAACGATGCAGCACAGTGTCGGGCATATGATAACCCATGACTGGTTTGAAGATTATGCTAAGGAAGAGGGCATTGCTAAGGCGATTACTGTGGTTGCTAAACGTATTCGTTTTCCCAACACGTTTCATCTTGCTGTGGATGATATTAATGCGAACAGAGACGAGATTGAAGCGAGATTCTTAACGTTTTTCCCTGAACTCATTACACACATAAAAATCAATGGCCCTGAGAATATTTGAAAGGCTTAACCGTGTTACAGAAATGTATCGAAGAAATTGGTCGTTTTGTCGTTCATTGCTAAGCTGTCATGTGAACAGCGATATAGTAAAGCGTGCAATACAAAGACAACACAAAAAAGATAAAATTAACGACACTCAAAGATAATAATGATGAATATTCAATCCTTAGTTAGAAATACATCGCCCGTATTATTAAGTCTGGGTAAAAATAAACACAAAGCGCAATCGCACGCGACCCTAGCATGGTTAACGGCAGCCTTAATTGCTTTTGTAAGCTTAACTACCAGTGCTTCAGCGCAAGAAGAAAGCGCATCTGCCCATGCTCGTTCAATAAAAATTGATAGCAGTGTAGTGACAGAGCACGAAACTAAAATCCTAGGCAAGCGCGTAAAGTACAGTGCTACCACGGGTACTCAACCGGTTTGGAACAGTAAAGACGAAGCGGTTGCCACTTTGTTTTACACTTACTATCAGCGCACTGACGTAAAAGAGAATACTGAGCGCCCGCTTATTATTTCTTTTAACGGTGGTCCAGGCTCTGCGTCAGTGTGGATGCATGTAGCCTACACAGGCCCTCGTATTCTTAATATTGACGATGAAGGCTATCCAGTTCAGCCCTATGGTGTTCAAACCAATCCTTACTCCATTTTGGATGTGGCTGACATTGTGTTTGTTAACCCAGTGAATACAGGGTACAGCCGCGTGCTGCCTAAAGCTGACGGCAGCATGCCATCGCAAGATGAACAGCAGAAAATGTTCTTTGGTGTAAATGCCGATATTAGCTATTTGGCAGACTGGGTGAATACTTTTGTAACGCGTAATAATCGCTGGCGTTCACCTAAATATCTTATCGGTGAAAGTTACGGCACGACGCGTGTGTCAGGATTAGCATTAGAGCTTCAAAATCGCCAATGGATGTACTTAAACGGCGTTGTGCTTGTATCGCCAACCGATATTGGTATAGAGCGCAACGGGCCGGTAAAAGCCGCTAATCGACTGCCTTATTTTGCTGCCGCGGCGTGGTATCACAATAAGCTTGAACCCGCGTTGCAAAACAAAGATCTTACTGAGCTATTGCCTGAAGTTGAAGACTTCACCATCAATACGCTTATTCCTGCTCTGGCCAAAGGTGGCTTCATTGGTGAAACGGAAAAGCGAGATGTGTTAACGCAAATGGCACGCTATTCTGGGTTAAGTGAAGCGTCTATTGCGCAAAACAACTTAGACGTGAGCACTGCATTTTTCTGGAAAGACTTACTGCGCGAGGAAGGGAAGACGCTAGGTCGTTTAGACAGCCGCTATTTGGGTATAGATGCTAAGCAAAGCGGCGACCGCCCTGACTATTGGGCTGAGCTAACATCATGGCTTCATTCGTTCACGCCCGCTATTAATTACTATTTGCGTGAAGAGTTAAACTACAAAACTGATATTAAGTACAACATGTTTGGAAACGTGCACCCATGGGATAGAAGCAATAATCAAACGGGTGAGAACTTGCGATTGGCCATGGCGCAAAACCCGTATCTGAATGTGATGATTCAAGCTGGCTATTACGACGGCGCAACGAACTACTTTGATGCAAAGTATACGATGTGGCAGCTCGATCAAAGTGGCAATTTAAAAGACCGTTTGAGCTTTAAGGGATATCGCAGTGGCCACATGATGTATCTGCGTCGCGACGACTTAAAACAGTCCAACCAAGACCTACGCGAGTTTATTAAAATGAGCACACCAGGCAAAGGCATACCTGCTGAATACAAGCGATAGTACGTCTGAAAATCTAAAGACAAGGATGTCAGGTTTTTTTACATTATATTAAACTAATTCATTATTTATTTTTTAAGTTTCTGTATTTAAAAGCTATTTTAGATTTGGCTTACACTTTGCTAAATCAGGTCTGCTAAATAATGAAATTCTTATTAACATAAACTACAAGGACGTATACATGAAAAAGTCTTCGCGTTTTTCATTATCCCTGTTGGCGAGCGCCGCGCTAGCATTATCAATCTCAAGCACCACAGCCAATGCTTCGGTGCTCCTTTCCGGCTGGGAAGGCTCGACTGAAAGTGGTTTTGGTAACTTAGCGATGAATGGTAACGACGACAGTTCATCGGGCGCTATCGTATTTGACGCATTTGAATCGCTTGCCTTCGATAGTGGCGTAAATTTCTTTGGCACTTCATACGATAGATTCTTCATTAACAATAACGGTAATATTACCTTCAATGGCACCGTGAGTTCCTATACGCCAACGCCATTCCCTATAAGCAATCAGCCAATGATCGCGCCGTTTTGGGGCGATGTAGATACGCGCTGTGCAGAGTGTGGCGACGTATTTATCGGTTCACCGAATGAAAACACGCTGGTAGTGACATGGAACGATGTTGGTTACTACAATCAAAACAGTAACCCAACAAACACGTTCCAATTAGTGTTAATTGATCGGGAAGACACAGGTGCAGGTAATTTTGACGTTGAGTTTAGATATGAAGATATCGGCTGGACTTCAGGTAGCGCATCAGATGGAATACCGGCTCAGGCGGGTTATGACGCAGGTGATGGGGAAAACTTTTTCACTGTGCCGGGGTCTCAAACCGCCGCTATCGCTGATATAGACGAAAGTAACAGCAACACGGGCACGCCTGGTATTTGGAAGTTTGCTATTCGCGATGGCGTACTACCGGGTGATACTCCAGAAAACCCTATATTGCCTATTGTCAATCCAGAAACACCGACAGACTATGAATTTGAATTCTCTATCGATGATCCAGATGAACTTGTATTCATCGACCCAGATGTAGCAGTAGGCTATGACTATATTGTAAATAGTGGTCCAAACATCGCGTCAGTACTTTTGCCTGAAGGTTACGACGACAACATGTTTGACCTATTTCTTTGGGACAATGTTCTGATGGATTGGTTCGATACAGGCACAGATATCACTGGTGGTGAGGAGTACGACTTCAATACCCCAGTTGACCGCTTCAGAATTATGGGAATTGATGTTTCGAATATGCTCGAGCCTACGCCGGACGCATTTGTAACCGGCCTCACTTTCGATGGTTCTGGCGTTGTTAATATGAACCAGAATGCCGTTACTGTATTTGTACCTGATCCTGTATCTGTGCCAACACCCAATACTCTATTTCTAATGCTAAGTGCAATGTTTGCTACGCTTGTTATAAGAAAGCGGAAGCAATAAAGTTGTCATAAAAGAGGGGGAGCGTGCGCTCCCCGTTTTGCTAAGAGGTGAAAGTGAAATATTTAGTAGCAGTTAGTTTAGTACTTGCATCGTTCTTTTCATGGGCTGTAACCACAAGTGACTTTGGTAGTTGGAGTTTGCTATGTAATGATTCATCTGTGTGTACGCTCAGCCAGCTCGTTGCCAAAGACAAGAAAGCAAAAAAAGTGCTATTGGGCGTCAACGTTGACTACTCCTATTCGCAAGATTTTCCAGTATTGAAAATAAAGCTTCCAAAAAATACACTCACAAAAAATGGTGTAGGAGTAAAAATAGACGATTTTGCATCCATACAAGTGCCATTCTCAGGCTGTGACGAGAAGTCTTGCCAAAGTATAGTGAAAATCGACAACGAACTTTTGAAACAAATGCACAATGGACAGACTATGTTAATAGCGTTTCAAAAATCTGAAAACCAGCAAGTTACCTTGCCCATATCGTTGACAGGTTTTGAGGAAGCTTACGCACAGCTAAATCAAAGTATTCAAAAGTAAATGCACAGATACTCGTCTATTTTTGATATTTTGATACGCTGAATGCGGCTAGCTGCGCTAAACATTCAGCGCAGCGCTCTTTCAGCATATCTCTGAATAGTCTTACTGCTGGAGTAATAGATTGGCGGCTAGGGCAAATCAGCCAAAGCTGTTTCGGTTTAGGTTGATATTCGGGCAACAAGGTTACAAGTCGACCCTTTAAAATGTCGTCGCACGCATCTAAGCCAGATTTAACAGCAACACCTTTACCCGCGACGGCCCAACGCTTTACTATCTCTCCGTCGTTTGCGGTTCTGTTGCCTCGCATTTTTATCTTCAGCGGTGTCCCTTTGTGAAAAAACTCCCATTCGTTATATACCTTGTCGTGTAGTTGGTAAAAAAGCCCGTTGTGTGCTTGCAAGTCTTCAAATTTTTCAGGGGCACCATGAGAGCTGATATAAGAAGGGGAGGCAACAAGTAAACTTGGTACATCACAAATTTTGAAACCGTATACATTCGCATCGGTTGGAGTACCGTACCTTAGCGCTAAATCGACGGGATCGCGATAAAAGTCAATGTTGCTGTCACTCAGGTTGAGCTTTACGGTTATTTTGTCATGCAAATCCATAAAATCATCTAGCCAAGGCGCAATCACATTTCGGCCTAAATCAGACGATAAACCTAACCTAAGCTCGCCCTCAATCACGCCAGTATCGCCCTTTAAGTTCTGCTTGGCATTAGCCAGCATTGACATGGCTTCTTGACACGTTGGCAAAAACCTTTCACCCGCAGACGACAGACGTAGTGAGCGTGTAGTACGAACAAATAATTCGGCACCAAGGGCCTGTTCTACGCGTTTGACCGCAGCACTTGCGGTTGCTGTACGCATATTCAAATGTGTCGCTGCTGCAGTAATGTTTCTAAATTCAGCAACTTTTATTACTACATTCAAGTCGTCGAGTAACATGGCTTTCAAAAACTATTTGATAATGTTTCTTTTATTGTGCTGTTTATCCAAATTTAATCAAGAGTATGATGATGATATTACTCAAAGGAGAGACAAATGATGAAAGCTATTGGTTATACCCACTCACTTGGTATTAATGAGCCTAATGCACTGGTGGATATTGACATCGAAAAGCCCAGCGCGTCGGGTCGAGATTTACTTGTAAAAATAAGTGCGATAGCAGTCAACCCGGTGGATTATAAAATTCGTCATCGCGTTAATCCTAATGGAGGTGATCCCAAAATTCTGGGGTGGGATGCAGTAGGTGAAATCGTTGATATAGGCGCTGATGTTACCGAGTTCGCAGTTGGTGACAGAGTTTACTACGCTGGCGACCTTACCAGAGCCGGCTCAAACGCAGAGTTTCAATTAGTTGATGAACGTATTGTCGGTAAAGCGCCTAAGTCTCTGTCAGACAGCGATGCTGCGGCACTTCCTCTAACCACAATCACAGCATATGAATTGTTGTTTGATCATCTTGCTCTAAGGCAACAAAGTGAAAAGAGCGATGAGGTTGTGCTTGTGGTAGGCGCAGCTGGTGGCGTGGGTTCTATTATGCTGCAATTGCTTAAAGTACTAACGGGGGCTACCGTGATCGCCACTGCCTCGCGCGAAAGCTCAAAAAGCTGGGTTCAGGAGTTAGGTGCCGACTACGTAGTGGATCACAGCAAGCCTATGGCTGAGCAAATCAAGGCGTTAAACATTGGTGAAGTGACTCATGTCGCAAGTTTAAATAATACGCACCAGTACATTGAAAGCTTTGTTGAAGTTATGAAGCCGAAGGGCAAACTAGCGCTAATTGACGACCCAGAAAATCTTGACGTAGCCAAGCTTAAGCAGAAGAGCTTGTCACTTCATTGGGAGTTCATGTTTACGCGCTCAATGTTTGAAACCGACGATATGGCAGAGCAAAGCCGCTTACTTACTCATGTAGCATCGCTTATCGACGACGGTAAAATTAAGACTACTGTAGGCAAGCATTTAGGTAAAATAAATGCGGCTAACTTAATCGAGGCTCACAAAATTTTAGAAGAAGGGCGTGCTATAGGTAAGTTAGTGCTAGAGGGCTTCTAAAGAAAGCGTGCTTAAGGTTATATTCCGTAATACCATTCACTTGTCTAAAAAAATGAGTAACGACGGGAACTTGTCACTCGTAGGGGCGAGTCAGATAAACCGAAGGCACCATATTAAGGTGCCTCAGACTGTTGAAAAAGCCCTAGACGAAAGTCTGGGGCTTTGATCTAATAGGCATAGTGAAATTCGGAGTGTTCAC